>DATIGE010000042.1 GCA_035454885.1 bacterium | reverse complement strand
ACGGGCCAAGAGATGATGATGGCGATGCTCGCGCAGAAGACGGCGGAGCAACCGTCCGCTCCCGCGGGAAATTACGAACACGAGGAAGGCTCTTCGTTGGGCTGGATCATCGGCGCGGGAGTCGCCGGCCTGGCCGTCGGCGCCGGAGTCGGCGCCCTCGCCGCCGGTTCGGGAGACAACGACAAGAAGGCCGAGGCCGCGCCCGCCGCCGCTCCAGCGACCGACGCCGGGCACCCGGCACAGCCGGGTGGCGGAGGAAGTACCCGAAGCGCGAATAGCGCGGAGGGTGCGGCCAAACCGACCCCTCAAAAGACGGCCGAGCCCTCGAAACCGGCGGCCGAATTCGGGACCGTCGGTCTGACCGACATGCTCTCGAAACCCAAGACGGACCGGAACGGGAACATCGCCTGGTCCGAGTCTCCGAAGGCCGCGAAGCCAACACCGAGCCCGGTGGCCGCGGCCAAATCTCCTGCGACCGCGACGCCTGCGGCCAAGGTGGACTTGTCGATGTTCCGCCCCCAGATCACTGTCCTGCCTGCGCCGGCAGAGACCGGGGCCGCCGGAACCGTCCTCCCGCCGCCGAGGCCCGACGAGGTGGCTGCCGGCGCCTCATTGCCGCCTCCGGCGGCCAGCACAGGAACGGACATCAGCCTCCTTGATCAATGAATTTGTGGGGAAAATTTATGGAAATGGACGACATCAGCCAAATCACGATGATTGAAAGATACGGAAACGGCCAGGTCGCGCTCCGCGACATTTGCGAAAAGTTCAAGATCCACCGGACGACCGTGTGGCGGCAGCTCAAGGCGCTCCGGTTGTTCGGCCGCGCCGGCCTCGTCCACAAGCTCAAGGGCCGACCGTCGAACCGCTCCAAGCCGGAAGAGATCCGCCGCCGCGTCCTCGAGGCCTGGGAGCAGGGGAACGCACCCCGCGAGCGCGGAATCCTGGGTTTCTACCGGAGCGCCATCCGGTTGAGCGACCTGAACGTCAGCTACACCACCGTCCGCCGCTGGCTGAAGTCGGCGGGGAAAACGGAATCGTAATCGGTCTATCCGACCGTCGCATCTCTATTGGCGTTTCTATTGAGAGCAACCTCCTAGTACGTTATCCGACAAGCGGGCCGGAGGTCGGAAGCGTGAACGTCATCGTCGTTCCATTTTCCAACGTCGTTTCCGCGGGCCCCTGGGGGCCGTTTTCGATCAACTCAGGTCTCTCGGCCCCCCTGGACGTTGAGGGTCTTCAGAGATCCACCACGTGGGAAGGGTGGGGCCACCTCGCGCCGACGACCCCAATCCTGCATCCCCTTTGGCGCGCCTGCGAGACGCCTCGCCAGACGGACCTTCGCCCCGTCATCCAATCCTTAAGCCTGCTCCCATCCCTGACCCGCTCTTTGCCGCTATCCGATCGGGTCTCCTATCTCCTCCGATTCGCGGGCCTCCTGGCCGGGAAGGGTCTGCCGGGAGAGGCGGAGACCGTCGCCGGGCTCGCCCAAGAATGCGCGCGACGGTCCGGTGGCAAGAACGACGTGGCGCGCGCCCTCATGAGCGTCGGCGAGGGGCTCAGGGAATGGGGCCGTCTTGAGACCGCGCGGGAGGTCTTTCGGGAGGCGATTGAGGTAATCGGGGACTTCCCCGAATCGGCCCGGACCAGGCTTCTCATCCCGCTCGCGGGCCGTCAGTTCCGGTCAGGCGACGAGGCGGCGCGCGAGACGCTCACCCAAGCGCTGAGGCTCATCGACAGCCACGGTCCGGGGCTACGGACGGAGCTCCGTGAACAGCTCGCCCTCGAGATGATCCGGGCGGACGAACTGGGACGGGCCCAAGGCACGATCGAGAAGATGCCGGCCGGCTATTACCGGATTCGGGCGACGAGCTATTGGGCCGCCGGTTGGGCGAGGGCGGGCGACCACGAGACCGCCCGCGCGATCTTCGAGGAGGCACGCGCCGCGATCCGCGAAGGGAAGGGGCTGAGCGGGCCCCTTTACGTCCACTACGCCCTCAAGGTTTTGGGGGAGCAGCTCCTCTTGTCGGGACCGGAGCACCGCGCGACGGCGTACGAGGTCGTGCTGGAGTCGCTCGCCACGATCCGCAAAGCGAACCCGGCGGACGTCACGTACTCGACCCAGGCGGCCGTCGACATGGCGAGGGCCCATCGGTTCGCGGAGGCCGCCGCCTTCATCCGGCGGGAGATCCGCGACCCGGGGCAGAGGTCTTCCGCCCTGGGAGGCTTGACCATCGAGCTTGCCAAGGCCCGGCGATTCGAAGAAGCCCGCGAACTCCTCCGGAGCGAGCGGCTCGCCGTGACCGACCGGTTCAACGCCCTCCACTGGCTCACGGCCCTGTTGACCCAGGCGGGGCCGGAATGGAGGGAAACGGCGGGTGAGGTCTTCGAGGAGTTCCGGAGATTCGTCGCAACCCACGAGTTCCCGGGCCGCGTTCAGGGCCTGATCCGGATCGGGAGGATCCGGGCTGAGAGGGGAGAGATCGACGAGGCAATGAAGGCGTTCGAGGAGGCGCGCGCCGCGGCCGCCACGCCCGCCGAACGGATTGACGCGGCGCTGGAACGGCTGGAAAGGATCGCCTTGCCCCGCTTCCCGGGCTCCCTTCCCGAGATCTTTTTTATGCTCCGCAAGGCCGCCTCCGATGGAGATCGGGGAAAAACCGCCCGGCTCGCGGCGCTGTTGGGATTCCGAGCCGGAGGGATCGACTACGCCCTGGACCATCTCCCGGCCTTGCCGGAGGAGGAGCGCGAGCGGGTGAGGGCCTGGGTTCACTACGGGGCGAGCCTCCTGCCGCGCGGGGCGGAGGCGGAAAAGGCGCTGGCCGCCGGACTGCAAGGGGTCTTGGAAGGAGCGAAGACCCCCGAGACCTTCTCCGTCGCCCTCCGCGCCCTTAGGAATCTTTCCCCGGTCGTCGTCGGGGCGGCCCTGGAGCGGATCCTCTGTTCGCACGGGAACGCCGATCCCACCCTCAAAAGCGGCTTGAATTGACTCCACCGGACGCTGCCGGCAACAAGGTGACGGCCGCCCAAATGATTTCATGGGAGGGGTTAGCCTCTCAGGAAAGTAAACCGGCAATTTCGTCGGGTAACGCGGTGACCGCGCGATTCAATGACTGCCGCCATCGTTTTCCACGATCTCTCGCATCCCGGAGCGCTTGCTTTAAGTCGGCAGGACGTTCTTGGGCGCAGGCGACGATCAATTGCCTCGCCTGGACCAGATCCTTTGCTCTCTTGGCGTCTTCCGCGACGGATCGCCGTACGCTGACGATCAGCTTGTGAATGGCAAAACGGGACGGATCTGGAATTGTCACGGGAATTCCTCCCCAGGGGCTGAGCAGCGCCACACGAATCGGCCTCTCAATCAGAAAATCCAGAAACGGCAGGGGTTCGGCCCCCACGTCCTTCAAACCCACGGCACGGCAGCCGGCCTTCGGCTTTCCCCTTTGCGGTATCAGGAAATCGACGCGAAGACCGTGCGGAGAGGCGAAGCGATTCGGCAAATTCTTAAGCGAGAGGGGAGGGATGGGCCGGAAATCGGCAGACAGGATTTCCATCGCGGGGACGTCGGACCTGTCGTCAGGCCGCAAAGTTTTGTCACCCACCACATCGATATCGAGGGTCTTCAGCGATTGTTTTTCAAAAAGGAATCCCAGGATGCCCGAATAGGCGGCAAAGGCGTGCGAGCCGACAAGAACTCCGCCGCGGTCAATGAGGCTCTTCTCGGAAAGGGACTCCAGGACGGTTGCGGCCGCTGCGTCTGCGAAGGGCAGGCCGGCGCGCCGAAGCGCCGCCGCCCGTCGTTCCTCGTCGTTCCTCATTTTCTTTAAAATCTCTCTTTCCCCCCTGCGCTTTTTTCGTGCTTCCACCACCTGGGCTTCGGTTTTTCCGTCCGTCCGCCCGAAATAAACCTGCTTGGCCTGACCCTCTTCATAACGCTGCAGATACCAATAGATTTTTCCCTTTACGGTTTTCCGAACGAAAGTTCCGCTCTCCTTGAGGGATTTCTCCAAGTCCATCCTCGCAAAAACGGATTCCTGGAATTCAGAGAAGAGGTTCCGAATGGCGAGGTCCAAAGACTCCATGTTATACGTTATATATATGTTTATTTACTAAATCAACGTATAACTCACTGCCCCCTCAAAGTCGTCGAACCTTCTATTTCGCGGCCGATCAATTGACTTCGTTCGTCCTCACTGGTTAAACATCCATGGATGTCGGATCGCATCGCCCAATTCATCGTCTTTTTCCCCGTTTTTCTCTTCTCGCTCTCGTTCCACGAGGCCGCCCACGCCTGGGCGGCGAACCGGCTGGGGGATCCGACGGCCAAGATGATGGGGCGGCTGACGCTCAATCCGCTCGCCCACATCGACTGGATCGGCACCGTCCTGTTTCCGCTCATGATGTTCCTGATGCCGGGTCTTCTCCTCTTCGGATGGGCCCGGCCCGTGCCGGTGGATCCCAGAAATTTGAGGGGAGGGCGGGTCGGCAACCTGAAGGTCTCGGCCGCTGGGCCGTTGGCCAACATCCTCCTGGCCTTGATCTTTGCGGGGATCATCCGCGCGATTCTCTATCTGGGCCTTGAGTCCCCGACGGTCGTTATCGTCGCCCAGATCCTCGACACGGGCGTCTTCTTGAACCTCATGCTCGCCTTCTTTAATTTGATCCCCATCCCGCCGCTGGACGGCAGCGGCATCCTGGCCGGCGTCCTGCCCGATCGCTACCTCGAGGGATACGAGCGCATCGCCCGGTACGGGTTCCTGATCCTCATCGCGGGACTTTACCTGGGCGTCTTTCGCATCTTGATCATTCCCATCTACGGCATCGCGAGGTTGATCCTGCCATGACCGAGACCGTGTACCCAGAATGGGTGGGCGAGGGAATGGTTGGAGCCGAGAGGCGGGAACCATGAGAATCGTTTCCGGCATGAGGCCGACCGGCCGGCTGCACTTGGGGCACTATCACGGCGTGCTCCGCAACTGGATCAAGCTCCAACAGGACTACGAATGTTTCTTCTTCGTGGCCGACCTGCACGGGCTCACGACCGAGTACGCCAAGCCGGAGATCGTGCGCGAGTCCAGCGGGCAAATCCTGCTCGACTGGCTCTCCGTTGGGCTGGATCCGGAGAAGGCGGTGATCTTCATCCAGTCCGACGTCAAGGAGCACGCGGAACTCCACTTGCTGCTTTCGATGATCACGCCGCTCGGCTGGCTCGAACGCGTGCCTTCCTACAAGGAAATGCAGCAGGAGCTCTCCACCAAGGACCTCTCGACGTACGGATTTTTGGGTTATCCGCTCCTGCAGACCGCCGACATCGCCCTCTACGACGGCCAGAAGGTGCCGGTGGGGCAGGATCAGGTCCCTCACATCGAGCTCTCGCGGGAGGTCGTCCGGAGGTTCAATTATCTTTACGGGGAAACGCTCGTCGAACCGCAGCCGCTCTTGACCGACGCCCCCAAACTCCTGGGGATGGACCGGCGGAAGATGAGCAAAAGCTACGACAACTGCCTGTACTTGAGCGACACCCCGGAGGCCATCGACAAGAAGGTCCGCTCGGCGATCACCGATCCCGCCCGGATCCGCAAGGACGACCCGGGCAACCCCGAGATCTGCCTCATCTTCGACTACCACAAGCTCCACAGCCGGCCGGACGTGGTCGAGACGGTGGACCGGGACTGCCGATCGGCCAAGCTGGGCTGCGTGGAGGATAAAAAGAACATGGCCGCC
The DNA here is from genome assembly GCA_035454885.1 of bacterium. Taxonomy (NCBI): domain Bacteria; species bacterium. The sequence continues at coordinate 11,126 of DATIGE010000042.1, read as the reverse complement.
GCGATCAACGCCTTCCTGGACCCGATCCGCGCGCGCCGCGCCGACTACGAGAAGGATCCGGGAATGATCCACGCCATCTTGGAGCGAGGGACGGTGCGCGCCCGCGACGTCGCGGCGGCGACGCTCGCCCGCGTGCGGAAGGCCATGAGGTTCTGATGGAACGCGTTCAGCTCGAAGTCTTCGAAGGCCCGCTGGATCTCCTCCTTCACCTCATCAAGAAGGAGGATCTGGACATCTACGACATCCCGATCTCGCGGCTTCTCGATCAATACCTCCAGTACCTGCAGCTCGCCCAGGAGTTGGACATCGACCTCGCCGGCGAGTTCGTCGAGATGGCCTCGGAACTCACCTATATCAAGTCGAAGATGCTCCTGCCGGAGCCGCCGCCGGAGGAGGAAGAGGGGCCGGACCCCCGCGCCGAGCTCATCCGGCGCCTGCTCGAATACCAGCGCTACAAGGCGGCCGCCCGCTCCCTGATCTCGCGGCCCCTCCTCGGCACGGACGTCTTCGCCCGCCCGCCGGAGGAAGCGGACGAGTCCGGCGCGGAGATGACGATCGAGGCCGACACGCTCTCGCTCATCTCCGCCTTTCAGGACCTGCTCAAGCGCCTGCCCAAGGACGCCGTCCACGAGATCAGCAGGCCGCGGACGGGCGTCTCGGAGCGCATCTTGGAATTGACCGAACTCTTGAAGACTCGGGATCAGGTCGCGTTCGAAGACCTGTTCGCCGGCGAAAAGACACGCGGCGATCTGGTCATCACCTTCCTGGCCATCTTGGAGATGGCCAAGCAGCACCTGCTCCGGATCGTCCAGGAAAAGGTCTTTCACCGGATCGTCGTCCGTGCCCTGGTGACGGAAGAGGAGACCCATGGAAACACAACCGACCAACCCTAAATTAGAGGAAATTCTCGAAACCCTGATCTTCGTTTCCGGGCGCCCTTTGGGAACGAGCGAGATGATCGAGGCGACGGGGGCCTCCCGCAAGGAGCTCGAAGAAGCGCTCGCATCGCTCGAACGGGAATGGGAGGAGAGGGGACGCGGCATCCAGCTGATCCGCGTGGCCGAAGGCTACGAGTTCCGCTCGCGCTTGGGCCTGGCCCCGTGGATCAAGGCGCTCAACCGGCCCAAGCCTCAGAGGCTCTCCGTCGCCGGGATCGAGACGCTCGCCTTGATCGCCTACCGGCAGCCGGTCACCCGCTCGGACATCGAGTCCGTCCGGGGCGTGGACAGCGGGGGGGTTCTCAAGAGCTTGACCGACCGCCGCCTGATCAAGTGCGTGGGACGCAAGGAAGAAGCCGGCCGGCCGCTGCTTTACGCCACGACCTCGGAGTTTTTGGAGCTCTTCGGCCTCAAGGACCTCGCCGACCTCCCGCCTCTGCAGGAATTCGAGGAAATGGCCAAGTCGCAGGCCGCCGTCGCCGCCGAGGAGCAGGGGCTGGACGTCGCCGACCTGATCACGACGCCGGAGGAATTGGGCCAAGTCGCCGAAGAAGACCGGCTGGCCCTCGAAGAACTCGACGCCAAACTGAAGGATTTGAAGGACGCCGAAAAGGCCGCCGTGGAGGCGACGACGACTCCGGAAACGACTCCCGGGTCAGGCGTGAATGGTCCCGCCTCCGAGACCTAGCGCCGCCTCCTTCACCGCTTCGGCGAGCGTCGGATGGGCGTGGCAGGTCCGCGCGATGTCCTCCGCCGAGGCCGAATACCCCATCGCCAAGACGAGCTCCGCGATCATGTCCGAGGCCCGCGGCGCGATGATGTGGGCGCCGAGCAACCGGTCCGTCTTCTTGTCCGCCACGAGTTTCACGAAGCCGTCGCGTTCGCCCATGGCGATCGAACGCCCATTGGCCAGCATCGAAAACTTGTGCGTCTTGACCTCGAATCCCTTTAGCTTGGCCTCTTCCTCCGTAAGGCCCACCGAGGCAACCTCCGGGTGCGTGTAGACCACGCTCGGGATCGCCCCGTAATTCACGTGTCCCGCCTGCCCGGCGAGCATCTCGACGACCGCCGTGCCTTCCTCCATCGCCTTGTGCGCGAGCATGGGGCCCGCGATGACGTCGCCCACGGCGTAAATCCCTTCGACGGAGGTCTGGTACTTCGGATCGACGACGATCCGGCCCTTCTCGTCTAACTGAACGCCGGCCTCCTTGAGACCCAGCCCTTCGGTGTACGGTTTCCGGCCGACGGCCATCAGGACGACGTCGGCGTCGATGGCGGCCTCGCCGCCCTTGGGGTCGATCACGTGGACGACCGCCGTCCCGTCCTTCTTCACCTCGGTCTCCTTGACCTTCGTTTTGACACTGAACTTCATACCCTGTTTTTCGAGGATGCGGTGGAGGCCGCGCGAGAGGTCGGCGTCCATGAGGGGCACGATCCGGTCCATGGCTTCCAGAACGACGACCTCGCTGCCCAAACGGAGGTAGACCGACCCGATCTCCAGGCCGATGTAGCCCCCCCCGATGATGACGAGCTTTTTCGGGATCTGCGGGAGGGAGAGGGCGCCGGTGGAGTCGACGACGCGGACACCGTCCAGTGCGACGCCGGGGATCGAGATCGGCTGGCTGCCGGTGGCGATCAGGATGTGGCGCGCCTTCAACGGCACTTCTTCCTTGTCCCGGGTCACGGTGACGATCTTGTCCTTCTGGGTCTTCTCGTTGATCCGCGCCTGGCCCAGGACGTGGGTCACTTTGTTCTTCTTGAAGAGGGCCGCCACGCCGCCGGTGAGCTGCGCGACGACCTTGTCCTTCCGCTCCATGAATTTTCCAAAATCGACGGACGCCCCTTGGACGGCGATCCCGTGGTCCGCCATCCTGCGCTGGAGGAAGGCATAGTGCTCGGAAGATTCGAGGAGGGCCTTGCTGGGGATGCACCCGACGTTGAGGCAGGTTCCTCCGAGCGTCCTTTCCTTCTCGACGCAGGCGACCTTCATTCCGAGTTGCGAGGCGCGGATCGCGGCCACGTAGCCTGCCGGTCCGGCGCCGATGACGATCAGGTCGAATTCTTGGATGTCCGGCATGGTGACCTCCTTACAACTCTTTCTCATGAACGACGAGCGAAAGATTCTCGATGTCGCCCGTGTTCAGCGAGTTGAAAAAGCTTGGCATGCTTTTCGGCTTCGCCTCCAAGCACTTCCTCGGCCGCGCGCCCTGGACGGGCGCCCGGCCTCGGTCGTGGGCCGCAGCGTATAGCAAGAGCGGTTGACAAAGCGCAACCGCTTCCACTATCACAGCCGGACTGATCGCGGGGTGGAGCAGTCCGGTAGCTCGCCGGGCTCATAACCCGGAGGTCGCAGGTTCAAATCCTGCCCCCGCTACCACCAACGTATATGCGCCGCTCCCCGGTGACCCCGGGGACGGCGATGTACGAATCATCCAGCAAGATCCCAGCCTTCGCGAATGCCTCACCGACTTTTGGCTTGAACCGTTCGAACGAATGTTTACAACTTGGACCATGAGTGACGCTTCCGATTCGGCGGCAAACGCCACCATGACACTGCCCGGCGACGCACCGCCCCTGAGAGAGCGCCGCAACCGGGTTGTTCAAGTCAGGAGCTTTGGCGGTCCCGACGGGCTGGAGGTGGTCGACGCTCCCGTGCCGACGGCCGGCCGCGGCGAGGTGAGGGTCCGCGTGCTCGCCTCGGGCCTGGAGTACACCGACGTGGTGATCCGGCGCCACCTCTACCCGCAAACGATGAGCCTCCGGCCTCCCTTCGTGATGGGCTATGATGTCATCGGTGTCATCGATCAGCTCGGCGAAGGCGTGAGCGGCTTTCAGCTTGGTGACCGCGTGGCCGATATGACGGTCCTTGGGTCGAACGCAGCCTATCGCACGCTCCGGGCCGACCACCTGACCCGCGTGCCGGCGGGCGCCGACGCGGCGGAGGCGGCCGCGCTGATCTTGAGCTGGACTACCGCCTACCAGCTCCTTCACCGCGCGGCCCGGGTGCGGCAAGGACAGCGAGTGCTCGTGCAGGGAGCCGCCGGCGCCGTCGGCCAGGCGCTGTGCGTGCTCGGCAGGCAGGCCGGACTGGAGCTGTGGGGCACCGCGCGCGGCGCGCACGCGTCGCTAATCCGCGAGCTCGGCGCGACGCCGATCGACTACCAACGGGAAGACTTCACGCGCGTCCTGGTGGGCGGGTTCGACGTCGTCTTCGACGGGGTCGGCGAGGACGGTTATCGTCGTTCGTTTGCGGCGCTCAAGCGCGGCGGCCTGCTCTGCGCCTACGGCTACACGGCGGGCGTGCAGCCGCAGCGTCGCCCGCTCGCGATCTTGATGTGGCTGGCGCGCCAGTCTCTCCAGTCTCTATGGAAGTGGTTGCGTGACGGCAAGCGCACCCGCGTCTACTCGATCAACCTGATGCGGGCGCGACATCCCGCCTGGTTTCGGGAGGACCTGGAGCGGCTCTTCGGCCTGTTGTCCACTCGCTCCATCCGGCCGCGCGTCGCCGAGCGGATCTCCTTCGACGAGGTCGCCGAGGCGCACCGACGTCTTGAGGCGGGCGGTCTCGAGGGCAAGATCGTCCTGTGCCCGGAGCTCCCGTCGCGGCGCGACCGGGCAGCGACTTAGCGAAGGCCGGCGCCCCGGTGCAAAAATAAAAAACTCACGTCGCATCGTCGCGGGCTTTTTTGGCGAAAAATCCGAGAAAAGGTTTGACGATCACCGCCCAAGTGTATAAATTTTAAGATGTTCATGCGGTAAAGACAAAAATAGATGCCTCAGACGAGCGTCAAAGAAATTCCCCTCACAAACGGAAACGGTCACGGTCTCCCGAAGGACGTGAAATCCTGGAAGGTCGAAGACTCCGTCCGACTTTACAACATCGACAACTGGGGCTCGGGTTATTTTTCCGCGGATGAGGCGGGGGAGGTGGTGTGCCGCCCCATCCAGCAGGACGGGCCCAGCATCTCCCTCATGTCCGTCATCAAGGTGGCCAAGGAGGCGGGTCTCACGTTTCCGCTGCAGATCCGTTTTCAGGACCTCCTGCACCACCGCGTGCGGTCGATCAACCTGGCCTTCCGCAACGCCGTCGAGGAGCACAAGTACCAGAACGTCTACCGGGGCGTCTTCCCGATCAAGGTCAACCAGCTTCGCGAGGTGGTGGAGGAGATCCTCGACGCCGGACGCGAGTTCAACCACGGGCTGGAAGTGGGCAGCAAACCGGAACTCGTCGCGGCCCTGGCGGTCAACGACAATCCGGAGAGCCTGATCGTCTGCAACGGCTACAAGGACAATCACTTCATCCGTCTGGCGCTGTTGGGGCAGAAGGTCGGGCGCAAGATCATTCTCGTCATGGAGAAGGTGGACGAGCTCGAGCGCGTGATCCAGGTGGCCCGGCAGATGGAGGTGGAGCCGATGGTGGGGATCCGCATCCGTTTGAACAGCAAAGGGGCGGGGAAGTGGGCGGAATCCAGCGGCGACACCGCCAAGTTCGGGCTCTCCGCGGCCGAGGCCCTGGAGGCCTGGGAAGTCCTGCAGGAGAGCGGCTTCGGCAACAGCCTGAAGATGATCCATTTCCACATCGGGTCCCAGGTGCCGGACATCATGCACTTCAAGCAGGCGGCCCGTGAGGCCGCGCGGTATTACGCCAAATTCCTCCAGATCGGCGCCAAGATCGAATACATCGACGTGGGGGGCGGTCTCGCCATCGACTACGACGGATCGGGGACGACGTTCCATTCCTCGATGAACTATTCGCTGGACGAGTACGCCAGCACGATCGTCTACAACATCCGCGACGTCTGCGACGAGGAGAAGGTGCCGCACCCGGCGATTGTCTCGGAATCCGGGCGTTCCACGGTCGCGCACCACACGGTGCTGGTCGTCGAGGCCTTCGCCAACGTCGAAAAGAGCCGCGAGTCAAAGCTCATGTCGATCAACGCGGACGACAAGGAGCACAAGGTCATTCGCGACATGCTCTCGATCCGGCGCAAGCTTCCCCACAAGAAGAACGTCCTGGAGCTTTACCACGCCCTCCAGCAGGTCAAGGAGGAGGCGACGGGGCTCTTCGACGTGGGGCTGCTGGACTTGGTCGCCAAGGCCAAGGTCGAAAATCTCTATTGGCAGCTGGCCGAACAGATCGTGAACAAGTTCCAGCAGAACGGCCATGTCCCGGAGGAGATCTCGGATTTGGCGAACACGCTGTCCGACCAATACGTCTGCAATTTCTCGATCTTCCAGTCTCTCCTGGACAACTGGGCGATCGGTCAGCTTTTCCCCATCATCCCGATCCACCGCTTGAACGAGATGCCGGACAACCGGGCGACGCTCGTGGACATCACCTGCGATTCGGAAGGCAAGATCGACGAGTTCATCGACGTCCAGGACGTGAAGGAGTCGTTGCCGCTGCATTCCTTCGGTCCCGGAAGCAAGAATGACCCTTATTACCTGGGTTTCTTCCTGATCGGGGCCTATCAGGACATCATGGGCGACCAGCACAATCTCTTCGGGCGGACGAACGAGGTCCACGTCTTCCTGGACCCGGACGAGGAGAGCGGCTTCTACGTGGAGGAGGTGATTCCCGGCTCCACCGTGGAGCAGGTCCTGAACAACACCCAATACGACCCGAACGACCTGGTCCGGAAGTTCAAGGCGGTGGTGGATGCCGCGATCAAGGAAGACCGGATCAAACCCACCTTGGGGATGAGGCTCCTGGATGAGTACCGGAAGGCGCTGACGGATTACACGTATTTATCGGACGGGCAGTTCTAAATAACGAGGGGCGAACACGAGGTTCGCCCCTACGCCATATCCAGAGTTGTCGTATAAGATATATTATGTAAACTATTTCTTGCCGCCCAGGATCTTATACATCCCCGTCCCGCATTTGCCGCATTTGCCCTGCATGGCCTTCCGGCCGTTTTTCATTTCAACTTCCTTGGCCTCGACCATCTCTTGTTTCGCCTTGCACTTCACGCAGTAAGCCTCCACTTTATCGTTCATGCAGCCTCCTTGAATAAGATCAACGTTAATGGGTACCGGCGTTCGCGACGTGTCTGTCTTTTACCACTTGGTGGTAGTCTTGCATAGCCTTGACCTCGAGCCCTCGCTTCATCATCGTCTCGATCCCCTCGACCGCCGCCACGGCGGCCGCGGCCGTGGTGAAATACGGGACGTTCTTCATGAGGGCCGTCCTCCGGATCGAGAACGAATCCATGGCGGATAGCCGTCCCTCGGGCGTGTTGATGACGAGCGCAATCTCCCCCTTTTCGAGGCGGTCCACGATATGCGGGCTGCCCTCGGTCACCTTGTTGACGGCTTGAACCGCGTTCAGCCCGTGCTCCCTCAAAAATAACGCCGTTCCCTTGGTGGCGACGACCTTGAAACCCAGGGCCAGAAGCCTCCGGGCCGCCTCCAAGACCGCCGGCTTGTCCTCGTTCCGGACGCTCAAGAAGGCCGTGCCCGAGGACGGCAGATTCGTCCCCGCGGCGAGCTGCGACTTGGCGAAGGCCTCCCCAAAACCGTCGGCGATCCCCATCACCTCGCCCGTCGACTTCATTTCGGGACCCAGGAGCGTGTCGACGCCCGCGAACTTGCTGAAGGGAAAGACCGACTCCTTGATCGCCACGTACGGGAGGCTGAGCGGCGCTTGGAGGGGGAATTCCGCGAGTTTGTGGCCGACCATGAGGAGCGAGGCGATCTTGGCCAAGGGACTGCCCACCGCCTTCGAGACGAACGGCACCGTCCGCGACGCCCTGGGATTCACCTCCAGGACGTACAAATCCCCGACCCCCTCCTTATAAACGACGGCGAATTGGACGTTCATGAGCCCCACCACCTTGAGCTCCTGGGCCATGCGGACGCTCCAGTCTTGGACTTGCGCCAGGATGTCCGCCGTCAGCGAGCGCGGCGGCAGGCTCATGGCGCTGTCGCCCGAGTGGATGCCCGCCTCCTCGATGTGCTCCAGGATCCCGGCCACGAAAACGGTCCCGTCCTTGTCCGCCAGCGCGTCGACGTCGACTTCCAGCGCCCCGTCCAGGAATTGATCGACCAGGACCGGCAGGCTCGCGCGCTCCCGATCCATGTAGTCCTTGAGCCCCTTCGAATCATAGACGATCTCCATCGCGCGCCCTCCCAGGACGTACGACGGCCGCACGAGCACGGGGTAACCGATCGACTCGGCGACCTTTACCGCCTCGTCGACGGAACGCGCCATCCCGTTCCGGGGCTGACGCAGGCCCAGCTTGCGGATCATCTGAGCGAACAGTTCGCGGTCCTCCGCCCGGTTGATGGATTCGGGGGACGTGCCGATGATCGGCGCCCCCGCCTTCTTGAGGCTGACGGCGAGCTTGAGGGGCGTCTGACCGCCAAATTGGACGATGACGCCGTCCGGCTTCTCCGCCTCCACGATGTTCATGACGTCCTCGTAGGTGAGAGGCTCGAAATACAGGCGGTCGGAGACATCGTAGTCGGTCGAGACCGTCTCCGGGTTGCAATTGACCATGATGGTCTCGTAACCATCCTCCCGCAGCGCGAAGCTCGCGTGCACGCAGCAGTAGTCGAATTCGATGCCCTGCCCGATCCGGTTCGGGCCCCCGCCCAGGATGACGATCTTCTTGCGCTTCGTCACGGCCGCCTCGTCCTCGGTCTCGTAGGTCGAATAGAGATAAGGCGTGTAGGCCTTGAACTCCGCGGCGCAGGTATCGACGATCTTGTAGACAGGTATTATCTTATTTATTTTCCGTAGCTTACGGACACTTTTCTCATCCATTTTCCAGAGGTCCGCCAGGCGGCTGTCGGAGAAGCCCCGGCGCTTGGCCTCGGCCAGGAGAGGCGCGGTGACCCGGCCCCTCCCCGCCTTCAATTTGCCTTCGAACGAGACGATGTCGCGGATGTGCGTCAAGAACCAAGGATCGATCTTGGTCGCCTTGAAGACCTCCGCGACGCTGCACCTCCGCCGGAAGGCCTCCGCGACGTAAAAGATCCTCTCGGGCCGGGGCGTCTCGATGTGCTTCAGGAGGGCCTTCTTGGTCATCATAGGGGCTCGCGTCGCCCCCTCCGTCGGCCGAGCCGCCGGAGCCTCCCCCTCAATCAGAGTAAGACCGTACCGACCAATTTCTAGGGAGCGGATCGCCTTCTGGAGGGATTCCTGAAACGTCCGCCCGATCGCCTTCGCCTCCCCCACCGATTTCATCTGCGTGGTCAGGACGGGCTCGGCCTGCTTGAATTTCTCGAATGTGAAACGCGGGATCTTGGTCACCACGTAATCGATCGTCGGCTCGAACGACGCCGGCGTCGAACGGGTGATGTCGTTCAGGATCTCGTCGAGCGTGTACCCGACGGCGAGCTTCGTCGCGATCTTGGCGATCGGGAAGCCCGTTGCCTTCGAGGCGAGCGCGGAGCTCCGCGACACGCGAGGGTTCATCTCGATCACCACCATCCTCCCGTCCTTGGGATTGACGCCGAACTGGATGTTGGACCCCCCCGTATCGACGCCGATCTCGCGGATCACCCGGATCGCCGCGTCCCGCATGACCTGGTATTCCTTGTCGGTGAGCGTCTGTTGGGGCGCGACGGTGATGGAGTCCCCCGTGTGGACGCCCATGGGGTCCAAATTTTCGATCGAGCAGATGATGACGACGTTGTCCTTCCGGTCGCGCATCACCTCGAGCTCGTACTCCTTCCACCCCAAGACGGACTCCTCGATCAAGACCTGGCTCACGGGGCTCGCGGCCAGCCCCCGGGACACGATGTCCACGAACTCCTTCCGGTCGCGGGCGATGCCGCCGCCGGTGCCGCCCATGGTGAACGAAGGACGGATGATGGCGGGAAACCCGACCTGTTTGAGGATGCCCAGGGCCTCCGCGAGCGTGGTGGCGAAGCCGCTTTGCGGCAGCTCCAAGCCGATCTTCTGCATCGCCTCCTTGAAGAGCTTGCGGTCCTCGGCCTTCTTGATGGCTGGCAGTTTCGCGCCGATCAGCTCCACGCCGTATTTTTCCAGAACGCCGGACTCGGCCAGGGCGACCGCGGTGTTGAGCCCCGTCTGCCCTCCCAGCGTGGGGAGCAGAGCGTCCGGGCGCTCCTTTTCGACGATCTTCGCGACCATCTCCGGCGTCATCGGCTCGATGTAGGTCCGGTCGGCGAACTCGGGGTCGGTCATGATGGTCGCCGGGTTGGAGTTGACGAGGATGACGGTGTAGCCCTCCTCCTTGAGGGCCCGGCAGGCCTGAGTCCCCGAATAGTCGAACTCGCAGGCCTGGCCGATGATGATCGGTCCGGACCCGATGATCATGATCTTTTGGATGTCGGTGCGTTTCGGCATTCCCCTACCCCTTCATCATTTTCACAAATCGTTCGAACAAATAATGCGCATCATGCGGCCCCGGCGAGGCCTCGGGGTGATACTGCACGGAAAACGCCGGCACCTTCGAAAGCTTCAAGCCCTCGACCGTCTTGTCGTTCAGGTTCACGTGCGTCAGCACCGCCTTCCCTTTGAGGGAGTCCGTGTCGACGGCGAATCCATGGTTCTGAGCCGTGATCTCGACCTTGTTCGTCTCCAAGTCCATCACGGGCTGGTTGCCTCCGTGGTGGCCGAACTTGAGCTTGTAGGTCTTGCCGCCCAGGGCGAGACCGAGGAGCTGGTGCCCCAGACAGATCCCGAAGATGGGGACCTTGCCAACTAAATCCCGGATAGTGTCGATCGCGTAGGTCACGGGCTCGGGATCGCCGGGGCCATTCGAGAGGAAGACCCCGTCGGGCCTCTTCGCCAGCACCTCTTGGGCGGTCGTGCCGGCGGGGACGACGGTGACGTCGCAGCCGGCGTCCACAAGATTTCTCAAAATATTTCTTTTAATTCCAAAATCATAGGCAATGACTTTAAACTTCTTCTTTAGGTCTATCTTCCTTCCTTTATATCCCTTCTCCAACGTCCAGGCCCCTTCGGTCCACCGATAGGGCTTCTTGCAGGTAACCTCCCGAACGAGGTCGCGGCCGACCATCCCTTGCGCCGCCCTCACCTTCCGAAGAAGCCGTTTCCGGTCAAAATCCTTCGTCGAGAGGATACCCGTCTTTGAGCCGTGGTCGCGCAGGTGGCGCGTGAGCGCGCGGGTGTCGACCCCCTCGATGGCGACGATCTTGTTCCTCTTAAGGTAGGAATGAAGCGGCTCGCGGGACCGGAAATTGGACGGGGCC
>DATIGE010000041.1 GCA_035454885.1 bacterium | reverse complement strand
TGGAAAAGACGATCTCCAAAAAGACAGTCACCTACGACTTCCACCGCCTGATGGAGGGCGCGACCCTCGTCTCCTGCTCCGGGTTCGGCAAGGAAATCGTCAAAAATATGTAATGCAGGGGCGAATCTTGTATTCGCCCCCGCACGGAGGCCTCATGTTCCAAAAAGACCTGTTGAAAGGTAAGAACATCCTCATCACCGGCGGCGGGACGGGCCTCGGCAAGTCGATGGCCCTGCGATTCGCGGAACTTGGCGCCAACCTCATCCTCACGGGCCGGCGGCAAGAGGTCTTGGAGACCGCCGCCAAGGAGATCGAGGCCAGGGGCGCGAAGGTCTTTTTCAAGACCTCCGACGTCCGCAAGTACGACGAGGTCGAGGCGGTCTTCGACGCGGCGGAGAAGGCCTTGGGGCCCCTCAATATCCTGGTCAACAACGCGGCGGGCAACTTCATCTCTCCGACGGAGCTCCTCTCGCCCAACGCCTTCAACTCCGTCGTCGGCATCGTCCTGAACGGAACCTTTCACTGCACGCTCGCCGCCGGGCGGCGTTGGATCAACCAACAGCGCGGCGGGCGCGTGCTCAACATCTGCACCACCTACGCCTGGACGGGTTCGGCCTACGTCGTCCCCTCGGCCTGCGCGAAGGCGGGTGTCCTGGCGATGACCCGCTCCCTCGCCGTCGAATGGGGCAAATACGGCATCCGCTTGAACGCCGTCGCCCCCGGCCCCTTCCCCACCGAACAGGCTTGGGAGAACCTCGTTCCGCCGAATTTCGAGCAAAAATGGATGAGCCGCATCCCCCTGCGCCGCGCCGGCCGGCACGAGGAGCTGGCGAACCTGGCGACCTACCTCGTCTCCGACTTTGCCGACTACATCAACGGCGAGGTCGTGACGATCGATGGCGGAGAATGGATCTGCGGCGCCGGCGAGATGAACATGCTCACCGAGATGACTCCCGAGGATTGGGCCAGGATGGCGGAAAGGTTCTCAAAGTCCAAAGGCCAGAAGTGACCGCCCCTCGACAGGGCCTCCGAACGTCCCTCTGGGTCTCGTCGACCTATTTCGCCGAGGGTCTCCCCTACATGATCGTGCGGTTTCTGTCCTCGGTCTACTTCACCGACATCGGCGTCCGCGAGGCTTACCTGGGATTTTTGAATTTCCTCGGCATCCCCTGGAACCTCAAATTCCTGTGGGCCCCCCTGCTGGATATTTTCGGGACCAAACGCGGCTGGATGCTCAGGATCCAGCTTGCGATCACCCTCGCCGTTCTTGTTCTCGCCGGCCTGGCCGGACTCCATTCGGCGAATGGGATTCCTCACATCACCTCGGCGATGGCCTTTCTTTTTGTGGGTTTGGCCTTCGTCGCGGCGACGAACGACATCGCCATCGACGCCTATTACCTCGAGGGCCTGACCGACCCGAGCGCTCAGGCCGCCTATTCGGGCTTGAGGGTCTTGGCGTACCGGATCGCCATCATCTATGCCCGGAGCGTCCTGGTGGGCATCGCGGGCATCGCCAACTGGTTCTACGGTTTCGGGGCCGGGGCCGCCACGATGCTCGTCTTATTCTGCCTTCACCAGGCCTTCTCCCCGCGGTTCGAGGCCGAGCGGGAGAAAAGGACGATCGGATTCCGGGAAATCCGAAAGAATTTTGTCGACTCGTTTCTCTCTTATCTCGAGCGCGAGCGCATCGCCGTCATCCTGTGCTTTGTCGCGTCCTATAAGCTGGGGGATGAAATCCTCTTCTCCATGAACACGCCGTTTCTGATGAGGGAACTGGGCGTCGCCAAGACCCAGCTCGCCTGGCTCGCCGGTTTCGTCGGATCGTTCGCAACGATCGCGGGGACGTTGTTGGGCGCCTGGTGGATCAAGAAGGCGGGTCTCAAGGGATCGATCTGGCCGATCACGCTGCTCATGAACGTCAATATCCTGGCCTATATCATCCTGTCCGAAGGAAGGCCGTCCGCGGCGACCCTCGGGGGGATTTCCCTGATCGCCGTCATCCACGCCTACGAAAACCTCGCCGGAGGCCTCGGAACGGCGGCCCTGATGGTTTACCTGATGCGTCTCTGCAGCCCCACCTACAAGGCGGCCCACTTCGCCATCGGGACGGCGATCATGAGCCTCGGGTCGACGATCGTCGGTGGATTTGGAGGCATCCTCGTGGAGAAAATCGGCTATACGAACCTTTTCGTCCTGGGCTTTGTCGCCGCGGTCCCATCGATCCTGTTGCTCTACTGGGTCCCCCTGGATGAAAAAGGGGCGGGCTAAGGGCTCTTACGACGGCCACTCGCTAAAGGCCTTGCGGCCTCGCAACAACCGTCTCTGAAGTTTTCAGTGTGGCATCAACGCGATCGCTTCCAAACCGAAGGTACTCAATTCCCAATAGGTCGAAGGAGGGAATGAGCTCGTCTATTCGCCCGTTGGGCCAGGCGACCAGATGATCCAGCCGCGCCTCGATATGACTCACTCCGTAACCGTCCGTGAAGAGCCTCTTGGCGACCGGATTCAGGAAGTGGGCCCGGACAAACGCGACATTGTGCTTCTTCATCAGGACGGGCTCGAGATCCCGGAAGATCGCCTTGCCGATCCCGGCGCCTCGATGAGCCTCGCTCACTTCGATATTGTAAAGGTCGACGGAGCGATTCTTCTCATCGATTACGCGTTCAAGGGTGAGCACCGGTTCGGAACCGTCTCCCTCCTTGACCAATTCGTATTTCATGTGGGCGCGGCCGTCAGTCAGCGCCTTTTCGTCCGAGACGCGCAGGGCAAGCCCCTTTTCGTGACCGTAATCGGCGAGCATGGCTTCGTAACCGTCCAGCAGGCGATTCTTCCAGCCCGTAATCAAGGAGTGCGCCTCAATGCCTTTCGTCGGCCTGATCCCGTATTTTTCCAGCATCATCTCGCACTTTTCCATTTCCTTGAGGACGGAGGGATCCGAGGCGCTCAGGGTCCCTTTCTCGATCTTGGCATGAATCGCTTTCAGGCGGATTCGGGCCGCGTGAAAGGTTCCCGCAGAAGGGGAAGGCCCTTTTCGGTAGGGGCCCAAAGAGATGGGGCGCTCCGGAAGGCTGATCGCCCTGCGGGCCGCGGCGGGCAACACCTCGGTGTCGGAGGTCAGGATATCCTCGTCACGCAACGCCACGGTCACGCCGCTCTCGGCCTTCTCGACGGCCTTCGTTTTTTTCGAGCCTTCCGCCCTCAGCGCCTCAAGGATGCGCGGCAAAACATCAGCCACTCTGTCTGGAATACGGCCTGTGCGAAGCGCCTCGGCGAGAATGTCGTTTCGAATCGTCTCGCGCGCGTTGTCCGGAACGCGGGGGGAGGTCGCCAGGAGGTCGTCAATGGCCGCATGGATCTTAACCTTCGCCGCGACCGCGGCGGTTTCGGCATGGAACCGACGGCTGATCTCCGAGAGTTTGCCGCCGAGTAGGCGATCCGCCGCCTTATGGGCGAGGGCGAACTTGACGTATCCGAAAATGTCGTGGGCCAGCGATTCCTTCGCGCCGCCCACGGGCGCGTCGTGAAGTTTCATCGCCGCGCCCGCCTTCGTGGCGGCGATCATGCCGGCCAATCCCGCCCCGTGGCCGACAAGGGACTTGGAAACTCCCAATCGCTTTGAGATCCCCTCCCCGGCGGCGCCGAAGACCTTCAGGAATCCGATCATGAGTCCGGTCGACGCGAGGCTTTTGGCCAAGTGGGCGGGGTCCAAGGCCTTGCCGACGTCATGCGTGAGGGCCTCCCGCCCGGCGTTCAGGGCCCAGAGGGCGGTTGTCACCGCGCCGATTTCGGCGGCCTTGGCAAGCGCGACGGCCTTGTAACCGGTCATACCCGCCTTCTCGAGCTTCGCGAACGCGCCGAGTTTGGCCAAGTTTCCCAGACCCGCCGACGCGAACATCAGCCCCACGTCGAGAGCTGCCCCCTCGGGGCTTGAAGAAAACGCGAACTTCAGGGCCGCGCGGCCGAAACCGCTCTCCCCCGAAAGGGCCTTCATCCCTTCTTCGGCCTCTTTCTTGACCTTTGGGTCTGTGGAAACGGCGTGGACAAGCGAGTAGACGGCAAAGGGCGTTTCGACGGCATCGGCGTCATATTCCAGCTCGAAGGCCCTCTCGAGGAGGTCACGCGTTACCGCGGTATCTTTGTCGGGCCACGAGGCAAAATCGACCAGCTCCCAAAGAGGGTACCCCTTGCGGTGACCGAATTCGCCTTTTTCCCCGAGGAATCTTTTCGCCGGTTCCCGCAAAGACGCGGGACCGTAGGACCGGATGAGGTTCAACGCCTCCCGGAGCGTGTCCGCCTCGCCGGAGGCGATCGTCTTCTTGATCTCGGCGACCAGCTTGCGTTCCAGGGCCCATTTTTCGCCCCGGTCGTCGGCGATCGTTTTTCCATCATCGCGGATTAGATAATCGACGAAGCCGACGACGTGGCCCAAGACGCCCGTCGCGTTGTCGTTTTCGACCCTTTCGCCTTCCTTGTTATAGACCTCCCAGACCTCGACCGCCGCGAGGTTGATCGCTCGGAGACGTTCCGTCTCGGCCGCGGATCTTCCGCCAGCTTTCTTGAACAGGGCGTCGACGGCCCCGAGCCCGCCCTTGACCTTCTCAATCCCCTTCAGGGCGACCGAGGCGGCCCAGGCGCTGAGGCCGCCCTCCGTGGGTGCGGACGGCGGAGTCGCGACGGAGGCCGGTTTCTCGACAGGGGCCGTTTCGGCCCCTGTCGAAGCCGCCGGTGCGTACATCTCTGGATCAAGCAAAATGCCCATCATTCCCCCTACGGGGAAGAGAGCAAGAGCCCTGCCAATGCGCCCGGGCGGAGCCGGGAGCTAATCCTTTGATATCTTTTATGTTTTTACGGCCTCCCGCCGACGAGCCAGGAGGATTATGCATTTATTAACAGAATAATACGGGTCCTATGGCCCGTATAATGTATGTAATTTCAAATGCTTATACATTGTTCGCCCACTTCGAACAGATCCATACGGACAGCCCCGTTCATGACTCAGACGAATTCATGAATGATATCCATCAACAAAAAAATCCTTGCCAAGACGCCCCCCCCAGTGGAGAAATGCACTGCGTCAAAACGGAGCAAACCCATGGCAAAACGAGCGAAGATCGGATTGATCGGCGCGGGCCAAATCGGCGGGGTCCTGGCCCAACTGGCCGCCCAGAGGGAGTTGGGCGACGTCGCCCTCTTCGACGTCGTCGAAGGCGTGCCCCAGGGGAAGGCCCTCGACATCCTGGAGAGCGGCCCCGTCGACGGATTCGATTCCCGCCTCAAAGGCACGAATTCCTACGAAGACCTGAAGGGTTCCGACGTCGTCATCGTCACCGCCGGCGTGCCGCGCAAGCCCGGGATGTCGCGCGACGACCTGCTCAACACCAACGTCAACATCATGAAGGACGTGGCCGCCAACGTGAAGAAGTACTGCGAAGGCGCCTTCGTCATCGTCATCTCCAACCCGCTCGACGCGATGGTCTACACAATGCAGAAGATCACCGGCTTTCCGACCCACAAGGTCATCGGCATGGCGGGCGTCCTGGATTCCTCACGATTCCGGACCTTCGTGGCGATGGAGCTGGGCGTGTCCGTCGAGGACGTGACGGCCTTGGTCCTCGGAGGCCACGGCGATGACATGGTGCCGGTACCGCGTTATTGCACGGTGAACGGGATCCCCATCACCGACCTCCTGTCCCAGGAGATGATCGACGCCATCATCAAGCGCACGCAGATGGCCGGGGGCGAGATCGTCAATCTGCTCAAGACCGGCAGCGCCTTTTTCTCCCCCGCCGCGTCCGCCCTCGCGATGGCGGAATCCTTCTTGAGAGACAAGAAGCGGGTCCTCCCCTGCGCGGCGTACCTGAACGGCGAATACGGCGTGAAGGGGTATTATATGGGCGTGCCGACGGTGATCGGAGCGAACGGGGCGGAGAAAATCCTGGAGCTAAAGTTCAACGAGGTCGAGAAGAAGCTCTTTTTGGAAAGCCTCGATCACGTGAAAAAACTTGTCGAACAGATTAAGCTCTAATGGATTCCACTTCGTTTTACCTCAAGCGACTGATGTCCTTCACCGGCATGTTGCCGGTCGGCGGCTTCCTTCTCCAGCATCTTTACGGGAACTCCTACATCTTCCAGTCCGATGCGGCGTTCAACGAGCATTCCCATTTTCTGACCCATCTGCCGATGGTCTACCTGATCGAATTCGGGATCATCTACCTGCCGATCCTTCTGCACGCCGCCTTGGGCGTCGCCATCATTTATCGGGGGCAGAACAACTTCACCAGCTATGGGCAGTACCGGAATTGGATGTATTTTTTCCAGAGGCTGACGGGTTTTCTGGCCCTGGTGTTCATCGTCACGCATTCGTACACGACGCGCATCCAATCGGTGCTCGGAGGCTATGATTTCACGGCCGCCCTCATGCGGCAAAAGCTCGCGGTCCCCTACTGGTTCTGGTTTTACGTCGTGGGCGTTCTCGCGGCCGTCTTTCACTTTTCGAACGGGCTTTGGAGTTTTCTTGTGACCTGGGGGCTGACGGTCGGACGCAAGGCGCAGCAGGCCACGTCCGCCCTCACGATGGGGATCTTCGTGGTCATAGCCCTTTGGAGCGTCTCGATCCTGTTGAAATTCGTCTAATTTATGGCGTCACCGAAAATCATCGTTGTGGGAGGCGGGCTGGCGGGATTGGCGGCGGCGATGAAGATCGCCGAGATGGGAGTCTCCGTCGATCTCTTCTCCGTCGTCCCGGTCCGGCGTTCGCATTCCGTCTGCGCCCAGGGCGGCATCAACGCCGCCGTCAACACCAAGGGCGAGGGAGACTCCCCCGCCCAGCATTTCGACGACTCGATCTACGGAGGCGACTTCCTGGCCAATCAGACGCCGGTCAAGAACATGTGCGACGCGGCGCCGGGCATCATCTACATGCTCGACCGCATGGGCGTCATGTTCAACCGGACACCCGAGGGACTCCTCGATTTCCGCCGCTTCGGCGGCACCCTCTACAACCGGACCGCCTTCGCGGGAGCGACCACCGGACAGCAGCTCCTGTACGCCCTTGACGAGCAGGTGCGGCGGTTCGAGACGGAAGGGAAGGTCAACAAATTCGAGAGTTGGGAGTTCCTGTCGCTCGTCTTGGACAATCAGATGGTCTGCCGCGGCATCACGGCCATCAACCTCGACACGATGGAGGTCCGCGCCTTCCGGGCGGACGCGGTCATACTGGCGACCGGAGGCCCGGGACTCATCTACGGCAAGAGCACAAACTCCACCATCTGCACGGGCAGCGCCGTTTCCGCCGCCTACCAGCAGGGGGCCTTTTACGGGAACGGGGAATTCGTCCAGGTCCATCCGACCGCCGTTCCCGGCGAGGACAAGCTACGGCTCATTTCCGAGTCGGTGCGGGGCGAAGGCGGGCGGGTGTGGGTCCCGAAGGACGGAAAGCCCTGGTACTTCCTGGAGGAGTGGTATCCCAAATACGGGAATCTCGTTCCCCGCGACGTCGCCACGCGCGCCATCTTCAAGGTCGTCTACGAGCTCAAACTGGGCGTCGACGGCCGCCCGCAGGTCTACCTCGACGTCTCGCACATCGACCCCCAAAAACTTCAGGAAAAGCTGGGCGGCGTTCTGGAGATCTATGAAAAGTTCGTCGGCCAAGACCCGAAGAAGGTCCCCATGCGCGTTTTCCCCGCCGTCCATTATTCCATGGGCGGGCTCTGGATCGACTTCGATCACATGTCGAACATCGCGGGACTCTTCGCCGCAGGCGAATGCGATTACCAATATCATGGCGCGAACCGCCTGGGCGCGAACTCCCTCGTTTCCTGCATCTACGGCGGCCTGGTGGCGGGGCCGGCGGTCATCCGTTACGCCAAGAATCTTTCGAAGGGAGCCGACGCGGTCGAGTCAAGCCTGTATGACGAAGCCGTGCGCCGCGAACGGGAGATCAATGACCGTCTGCTGAAGTCGACCGGCAAGACGAATCCCCACCACATCCACGACGAGCTCGGGGACTGGATGACGGAGAACGTGACGGTCATCCGTTACAACGCCAAGCTCAAGAAGACGGACGAAAAGATCGAGGAGCTCTTGGAGCGTTACAAGGACGTCTCGCTTTCGGACACGGGGGGCTGGTCCAACCGCGAGCTCGTCTTCGCGCGGGAGCTTCAGAACATGCTCGAGCTCGCGAGGGTCATCACCCTGGGCGCTTGGCGCCGGAACGAGAGCCGCGGCGCCCACTACAAGCCCGAGTTCCCGGAGCGCGATGACGCCAATTGGCTCAAAACCACGAAGGCCAGGTTCCGGGGACCCGCGGACGAACCGGAGTTCAGCTATGAGGACGTGGACATCCAGTACATCAAGCCGCGGCCAAGAAAATATGATATGAAATGACGGTGTAGAGGCGAACCTTGTGTTCGCCCGCCATGCGAACCAATATGTCCCAAACCATTTATCTAAAAATCAGACGCAGGGATGCCCCCAACGGCGAACCGTATTGGGAGGAGTTCGAGCTCCCTTACCGGGCCTCGATGAACGTGATCTCCTGCCTCATGGAGATCCAAAAGAAACCGGTCAACGCCAAGGGCAAGGCGACGACGCCGGTCGCTTGGGACGCCGCCTGCCTGGAAGAAGTCTGCGGCTCCTGCACGATGGTCATCAACGGCCGGGTCCGGCAGGCCTGTTCAACCCTCGTGGACAACCTCTCCCAGCCGATCACGATCGAGCCGATGAGCAAGTTTTCCTGCATCCGCGACCTGCGTGTCGACCGCACGAGGATGTTCGAGGCCCTGAAGCGCGTGAAGGCGTGGGTTCCCATCGACGGGACGCACAATCTGGGTCCGGGCCCCCGCATGAGCCCCAAGGAGCAGCAGGTCGGCTACGAGCTCTCCCGCTGCATGACCTGCGGCTGTTGTCTGGAGGCTTGTCCGCAGGTCAATTCGCACTCCGACTTCATCGGCCCGGCCTCCATCTCGCAGGCCCGCCTCTTCAACAAACATCCCACGGGCGCGATGTACGCCGACGAACGCATCGACGCCTTGATGGGCAAAGGGGGGATCGGGGACTGCGGCAACGCCCAAATGTGCGTGGAGGTCTGCCCGAAGGAAATTCCCCTCACCACGTCAATCGCTGAGATGGAGTGGGAGGCGACGAAGCGGATGTTCAACAGGCTGCTTTGGAAATAATCATTCTTCGGCCGACAGACGCGCCCTTTTTCGATAAAGGTAGGGACTGACGTACTTCGAACCCAACGACCACATCCCTCTTCCCTCCGACTTGGCACGGTCCTGCAAATACCGAAGCCTGGACGTGTCGTACTTCGACGGCCCTTCGTAGACCTCCGCCAGGCCCGCGGCGACGAGACGTTCGTTGGCCATGTCCCCGTCTTCCAAACGGATCGTCACCAGAGGTCGATTGTAGCCGTCCAAGCCGTGCTGAGCGATTTCGAGCCGCTTGCCGGCGACCATCCGGTTCAAGGCGTCCTTCGCCTCTCGGGCGAAGGGCTGGCCCTCCCCTTTGCGGCGTCCCATCTCCGGGGCGTCCACGCCGATCAGCCTCACCTTGAAGGCGAATCCGGCGACCTGAACGGCGCAGGTGTCGCCGTCGCTGCACGATTGGATCGTCGCCTCCCCGGCCGCGGCGGAGGCGGCCCAGAGGGCGAAAAAAGCGAGGAAGAAGGTCTTGCGTCCCATTTTGATTCTCTGCTAGAGAGCGCTCTTCCATGAAGATTCACGAATATCAAGGCAAAGAGATTTTGAGGAAATTCGGCGTCCCGACGCCGGAGGGCCGCGTGGCATTCACCGTCGCAGAGGCGGTTCAGGCCGCGAAGGACCTAGGGGTTCCGGTCGTCGTCAAGGCGCAGATCCACGCCGGAGGGCGCGGCAAGGGGGGGGGCGTCAAGCTCGCGAAGACGATCGAGGAGGCCGAGGCGCACGCGAAGGCGATCCTGGGCATGAACCTGGTCACCCATCAAACCGGTCCCGAAGGGAAGACCGTCAAGAAGCTCCTGATCGAGAAGGGCTGTTCGATCGCCCGCGAGCTCTACCTGGGCGCGGTCCTCGACCGCGCGAACTCGCGCGTGACGATCATGGCCTCCGCCGAGGGTGGGATGGAGATCGAGGAGGTCGCCGCCAAGCATCCGGAGAAGATCCTCAAGATCTCCGTCGATCCCGCCACGGGCGTGGACGAAAAGGCCGTCTCGGCCGTCGCGGCCCAATTGAAATTCGACGCCAGTCTCTCCGCGAAATTCGTTTCGTTCGTGAAGGCATTGTACGAGGCCTACGTGAAGGGCGACTTTTCGTTGGCTGAAATCAATCCCCTCGTCGTGACGGCGGGCGGCGACCTGCTCGCCTTGGACGCCAAGATCAACTTCGACGACAACGCCCTCTTCCGCCACCCCGACTACGAGGCCCTGCGCGATCTGGACGAGGAGGACGCGGCCGAGATCGAGGCGAAGAAGCACGACCTCTCCTACATCAGCCTCGCCGGCAATATCGGCTGCATGGTGAACGGCGCCGGGCTCGCGATGGCGACGATGGACATCATCAAGCTCCACGGAGGCGAACCGGCCAATTTTCTCGACGTCGGCGGAGGGGCCACGGCGGAAAAGGTCACGGCCGCGTTCAAGTTGATCCTCGCCGACCCCAAGGTGAAGGGCATCCTGGTCAATATCTTCGGCGGGATCATGAAGTGCGACACGATCGCGATGGGCGTCGTTCAGGCCGCGAAAGAAGTGCACATCCAGGTGCCCGTGGTCGTCAGGCTCCAGGGAACCAACGTCGATCTCGGCAAGAAAATCCTGCAGGAATCGGGTCTGAACCTGATTTCGGAGGACGACTTGTCAAAGGCCGCTGATCGCATCGTCAAGGAAGCGCGATAATCTTATGTCCATCCTCGTCAATAAGAACACGAAGGTGATGACCCAAGGAATCACCGGCAACACCGGTCAGTTCCATACGCGCCAGTGCGTCGCGTACGGTACCCAGATGGTCGCCGGCGTCACGCCCGGCAAGGGCGGCCAGGAATTCGAGGGCATTCCGATCTTCAATTCCGTGAAGGAAGCGAAGGCCGGAACGGGCGCGACGGTCTCCGTCATCTATGTTCCGCCCAAGTTCGCCGCGGCGGCGATCAAGGAGGCCGTCGACGCGGACCTGGACCTGGTCGTCTGCATCACGGAGGGCATCCCCGTCGTCGACATGATCCAGGTCAAAAGGTACATGGACGGCAAAAGGACCCGGCTCGTCGGTCCCAACTGTCCTGGCGTCATCACGCCCGGCGAATGCAAGATCGGCATCATGCCGGGCCACATCCACCGCCCGGGAAAGGTGGGGGTCGTCAGCCGCTCGGGCACCCTGACATACGAGGCGGTCGATCAGGTGACGCGGATCGGGCTCGGACAATCCACCTGCGTGGGGATCGGCGGCGATCCGGTGAACGGCACGAACTTCATCGACGTCCTCAAACTCTTCAACGAGGACCCGGGCACCGAGGCGATCGTGATGATCGGCGAGATCGGCGGATCCGCGGAGGAAGAGGCGGCGGATTACATCAAGAAGAACGTGAAGAAGCCGGTCGTCGGCTTTATCGCGGGGATCTCCGCCCCTCCGGGGAAGCGTATGGGGCATGCGGGGGCCATCATCTCGGGCGGCAAGGGAACCGCGGCGGAGAAGATCAAGGCGATGGAGGCCGCGGGAATCAGGGTTTCGCGCACGATCGCCGAGATCGGAAAACATTTGAAGGAGGTCTATCGTGGCTAGGGAAAGAACGCTCTCCATCATCAAGCCGGACGGCGTCGCCAAGAACGTCATCGGCGAGTGCTTCGCCCGCTTCGAAAAGGGCGGCCTCAAGATCGTCGCGACTCGGATGATCAAGCTCTCCAAGGAACAGGCTCAGGAATTTTACGCCGTTCACAAGGCCCGGCCCTTTTACGAATCCCTCGTCCACTACATGATCTCCGGCCCGGTCGTCGTCTCGGTTCTGGAAGGCGACAACGCGATCGCCAAGAATCGCGAAATCATGGGCGCGACCGATCCGAAAAAGGCCGATCCGGGAACGATCCGCCGTGATTTTGCCGACTCGATCGACGCCAACGTCGTCCACGGCTCGGACGCGCCGGAGACCGCGAAGACCGAGATCGCTTTCTTCTTCAAGCCGAACGAAATCTTTTCCTGATCAGTTTTCCTGTCGACGTTCTGGGAAGGGATGTCTCAAAGACGATCTCGCGAGGCGCCTTGTAAGGGGCCAGATTCCGCCGCGCGAAATCCAGCACGGACTTCTTAAGGGTCCCCGTGCCCTTCCTTCCTTTTTTCAAGATGACATGGCCGCGCACGACGGTCTTTCCGGGGGCGATCTCAACCCCCACGGCGGCCGATCCCCTCACGGCCGGATGGCGGTTCAGGACGTTCTCGACCTCCATCGGTGAGATCCGGTAACCGCCGGCGGTGATCACGTCGTCCCGGCGGCCGATGAAGAAGTAGTTCCCCTGCTCATCCCGGTAAGCCAAGTCGCCCGAAAGAAACCAACCCTTTCTGAAAGCCGCTTTCCCCTCCTTTAGGCCACGGTGATACCCGGACATGAGCCCCGGGCACGAACGGTGCGAGGCGAGGATGCCGACCTCCCCAGGCCGGGTGGGGCTTAAGTCCTCCCGAAGGATCGCGACTCGATGCCCGGGGAGAGGCCGCCCGCACGAGCCCTCGACGACGCGCCGGCCCTTGGGCTGGACGAGATAGACGCTGTGCTCCGTCATCCCCAGTCCCTCCCGGATCGTGAGCCCCGTCGCGCTCCGAAATCGCGTCCGGATCTCGGCCGGGAGCTTCTCGCCGGCGGAGAGGCAGACTCGGACGGAACGGAAGAGACGCCGCGACGCGGGGCGCTTTTCGAAATATTCCGTCAGACGGCGGAACAAGCCGGGCACGCTCAGGAAGATCGTCACCCGCCTCTTGCGAACGACCTCCAGGAGCCGCTCCGGCTCGGGCCGTCCCGAGAAGACGACGGAGGTCACCCCGCGCCTTAAGACATCCGCGAGCCCGCATGTCAGCGCGTAGCTCCAGTTCAAGGCGCTCGTATTGAAGACGACGTCGTGCTTTTT
Organism: bacterium; assembly: GCA_035454885.1. Lineage (NCBI taxonomy): Bacteria > bacterium. Next base: position 49,227 of record DATIGE010000041.1, on the reverse strand, counting down.
CAGGTCGAGCCACAGCCGGTTGCGCGCGTCATGGGCCGGAATGCTCCGGTGCGCGTGGATGACGGCCTTGGGCCGGCCTTCCGTCCCGCTGGTGTAGAGCCAAAAGGCCGGATCGTCCCCCCGCGTTCGGGGGACGCGAACGGCCGGGCCGGGAGCGCTCATGAATTTTCGCGCCCGGGCCGGCTCGCTCAAGACGAGCCGGGCCCCGCTGTCCTTCTTGAGGAAGGCGATCTCGCCGGGCTTGAGCGTCGCCGAAACGGGAATAGGAATCGCCCCCGCCTTGATCGCCCCGAAGAAAACCGCCGGGAATTCCGGCCCGTTCGGGAGGGCGAGGACCAGACGATCGCCGCGTTTGAGACCCTTTTTCCGCAACCCCGCGGCGACGCCGTCCGACGCGCGCGCCAGGTCGCGATGGGTCCACGCGTGGGATAACCCCTCCCCTTCGAAAAAAAGGGCGGGTCGGTCTTGATACAGGCCGGCGCAATCCCGGGCCATGTTGTAGAACCGGGGCCTCAAAACGACACCCCCAGGGCGAGGCCGCCGCTCACAACGGTTGGATCGGGGGACGCGCGGCGGAGATCCGGGTCGAGGAGGACGCTCACCTGCATGTGGGGCCGCAAGTAGAGGAACGACCACGGCTCGTAGACGAACCCCAGGTCCCAATAGAGCGAGTTCAGGGCGGCCTTGTCGACGCCCCCGTTGGCTTCGTTGTATTTTGCGGTCGCCCAGGCAAGCGTGAGGGCCGCGGTCATCTTGAGCCGGCTGACAAGGCCTCTTTCAAAATCCACGCCGACGTCGCCGAAATAGGCCCCCGGGTACCGGACGACGTCGGCGACCTGGTCGGTGAAGATCCGGACCGGACCGACCGGATAGGCGAACCACACGGAGAACTCGCCTGTCGAAGGCGCATCCGTCTGATTGGGATAGAAAAAGTATTCGAACGACGGCTGGATTTCCAGGCGTCCCCACCGGATATAATAATCGAGAGAAGGGTCGACCTCGGTGAACTTGCCCTGACGGCCGTCCTCTTCCAAAACGAGATTGCTCCAAAGATTGAGAGTGAAGTCGTAAACGGACAAACTGGCCAGCGGCTGAAGGACGGGACCGTTGTTGACGACAAAACCGCGCCACAGGTAGTGGGAGGCGAAATCGGCCTCAAAGGCGAAACTGACCGGCCGGTCTTCCTTGACCTGAGCGGCCTCCTCCTCTTCCGCCGCGCAAAGAGGGACGGCAAAGAGGATCGCCGGGACGAAAATCCGAAGGAAGATCTTAGTTTCTGGAAAAAGCCGGGAGGGCCGCATTCAATTTGGCCCAAGTCTGCCCCAAGAGGGATTCACCCGCAAAGGAATTGTGCATGTAGCGGATCGTCCGGCTGATGTTCGCCACGGTCTGGACGTCCTCGATCGAGCTGAAGGCGATGAGGGAGCTGTCCAGGTGCGAGGAAACGACGCGGTTCAGCCGGTTGACGAGCCTTTCGAACTCCTGCTGCTCCTCCCGCTCGCGTTTCTGAAGGCGGCGGCGCAGAAAATCACCGCCCTCGGGACCCTCGCTCCGCGCCGTCGAGAGGGAAAACTTGATGGTCCACAACCGGTTCGCCGTCGTCTTGAGACGGGATTGAAGGTCCTTGAGCTCGTTCAGGATCGAGTCGAACTTGGTCATGGTTACTTGTTTTCCGCGGCCCGCTTTTCCTGGTATTTTTTCACGAGCTCTTCCTGGACGTTGCGGGGCACGGGGGCGTACTTGAGGAACTCCATCTGGAACTCCCCCTTGCCCTGGGTCGCGCTTCGCAGGTCCGTCGAATAACCGAACATCTCGGAGAGCGGCACCTCGGCGTCGACCTGAACGTACTTGTTCACCGTCCCCGTGCTGAGAATGGCGCCGCGGCGCTGGTTGATCTGGCCGACCACGGGTCCCTGGAACTCCTCGGGCGCCTGCGTCTGAAGCCGCATGATGGGCTCCAAGATGATCGGCTTGCACTGATTGTAGAACTCGCGAACCGCCGTCTGGGCGCAGATGCGGAACGCCATATCGGAGGAATCGACGTCATGGTAGGCGCCGTCGTTGATGATGGCGCGGAATCCCACGACCGGCGCACCGATCAACAGGCCCTTCTTCAGCTGCTCCTGAAAGCCCTTGTCGCAGGACGGAATGAACTCGCGCGGGATGCGCCCGCCCACGATCTCGTCCACGAACTCGTAGGTCTGCACCGCGTCGGCCGGCAGCGGTTCAAAGATGCCGCCGATCTTGGCGTACTGGCCGGAACCGCCGGTCTGCTTCTTGTGCTGGTACATGAAATCCGTCTTGGCGGTGATCGTCTCGCGGTAGGCGACCTGCGGCTTGCCGGAAATGACCTCGCAGCCGTACTCGCGTTTCATGCGCTCCATGTAGATCTCAAGGTGAAGCTCGCCCATGCCGGAGATGATCGTCTGCGCCGACTCTTCGTCGCGATGGACCCGGAACGTGGGGTCCTCCTTGGTGAACCGGTTCAACGCCTTCGAGAAATTCGCCGTGGCGGTCTTGTCCTTGGGCGCGATGGCCAGCGAGATGACGGCGTTTGGCACGTGCATGGAGGTCATCGTGTAGCGGATGCTGCCGTCGGTGAACGTGTCGCCGGAAGAGCATTCGACGCCGAACATGGCGACGATGTCGCCGGCCTGGGCCGATTCGATATCGTTCATCTCGTCGGCGTGCATGCGAACCAGGCGGGGAATCTTGACCTTCTTTTGGTTGACGCAGTTCATGATCCATTCGCCCTTGGCGATCCTGCCCTGGTAGATCCGCATATAGGTGAGCTGGCCGAAGCGTCCGTCCTCGAGCTTGAACGCGAGCCCCACGAACGGCTTGTCCGGCACCGACTGAAGCTCCACCTTCTCCTCTTCCTTGTCCTGGTCGTGCGCCTCGTTCTTCACCTCGTTCGGGGCCGGCAGATAGTGACCGATCGCGTCCAAGAGCATCTGGACGCCCTTGTTCTTATAGGCCGATCCCATCATGACGGGGATGAACTTGAGGCTCAGGGTCGCCTTCCGGAGGGCCTTGCGGAGCAGATCCGGGGAGACGTCCTTGTCTTCCAGATAAAGATGCGCGACGTCGTCGTCGAAGTCGCCCATGGCGGCGACAAGCTCGTGGCGCAGCTCCTTGGCCTGCGGGGCAAGGTCGGCTGGGATGTCTTCAATGCGGATGATCTCGCCGTTGTCGCCGTCGTAGTAATTGGCCTTCATCTCGACCAAGTCGATGACGCCCTTGAACTGGTCCTCGGCGCCGATCGGCACGGCGATCATGTGGGCGTTGTGCCCGAGCTTGTCGCGGAGCTGGTGCATGACCCGGACGGGATCGGCGCCCGCGCGGTCCATCTTGTTGACGAAGGCGATGCGCGGGACGTGATACCGGGTCATCTGGCGGTCGACGGTGATCGACTGGCTCTGGACGCCCGAGACCGCGCAGAGGACGAGGACGGCCCCGTCCAAGACGCGGAGCGCGCGCTCGACCTCGATGGTGAAGTCCACGTGCCCCGGCGTGTCGATCAGATTGATCTCGATATCCTTCCAACGCGCGTAGGTGGCTGCGGACTGGATGGTGATGCCCTTCTCGCGCTCCAGGTCCATGAAGTCCATGGTGGCGCCAACGCCCGTCTTGCCGCGAACCTCTTCGATCTTATGGATCTTCTTCGTATAGAAGAGAATGCGCTCGGTGAGCGTCGTCTTGCCCGAGTCGATGTGCGCGGAAATACCGATGTTTCTGACCTTTTCGATGGAACCCATGAATCATCCTCACTTCGTTATTGGTCTTGCGGAAAGCCGGACTGTTTAGCTCAAAAAGTCGGCGGAAGTCGAGGGATTTTTACGGCTTTTTCCGTCCGGCCTTCGGGTCATTTTTGACCCCGAAAGGCACGTGCGCGGCGGGCACGCCGTTCTGATGAGCGGAGCGGACGTTGCCCAGGGAGTCGTCGAAGAAGATCGTGGCCCCGGAGCGGCGGAGGTGGGGTCCCTTTTCCGCCCCGCTCAGGAAAATGGTCTGATCGAAGGGGACGGCCCATCCGCGGAGCGTCCGCTGGGCCCTCTTCTGGCCCGCGAAGCCCCGGGCGGTCACGAGGTGGAGATGGAGCGGCGATTCGGAGGCCTCCCGAAAGACCGCCCGGAGATTCCCCAGGGCGATCAGGAACCCGTATAAAGGCCCCCGGCTCAGGGGCTCATGCGCGTGCCGCATCTCCTCCTCTTCGAAGGCCATCAGCCCGCCCCGGAGGTAGACGGCCTCCGATTCGTCGCCGAAAACGACCGCGTCGCCGTCCAGGGCGACGGTCAGCCTCCCCTTTTCTCCCGAGAGCGTCCCGCCGGGCGGAACGAAAGGCTGCAAATGCGCCGCCGCAACCCCTCGCGCGAGCGCCCGCCGCACTTCCCGAAACCGGGTTGAAAGGAAAAGGTGAGGACGGTTGACCTCCAGGGCGCCCAAGGGGCTTGATCCGTTCAAGTAAACCCCCTGTTCAAACCCCTTCCCGTAATGCTTTCTCAAACCGTGGGCCTCCAACGAATTGAGAAACCGCACCGAGACCGAAGGCTCTTGCCTGGAGACGATGTGGACATGGACCGGGTTTCCCGGGATTGGAGACGCCTCGTTCAATGCCAGGAGACGGGAGACGAACGGAAACGCCGGCCCAGGCGCCATGGGCACGTCTTCATGGGCCCTTTGATGGTCGCGCCACCCCTGCACCCCTCCCTGACCGTTCCAGCCGGCCAGAAAAAGGCTCTGGGAGGAGACGGCCAAGGTCAAGATTGGAAATTGGAGTTGTTGCAAGAAGGCGCCTCTCTACCCCACACGCCACTTGATTTTCAAGGAGGTGCATGGGTGGGGAAAAGAGAAGAAAAACAGATGCACCAACTTCTAGAAAGATATTGCACTAACTTCTAGTAAGAAGTATCTTAATGTTCTAGTAAATACAAGCAGCAACTTCTAGTATTTATACTTGGTATGGCATCAGACAAAACACAGAAGGAGTCCCCTAACAAATTGCTGGCTACAGCCTTGTCAAAGGCTAAGGCCGCCAGCCAAGAAGGGGTGCTTAGGGCTTCGGATCTGGAGCGTGGGGTCAAGGAGCGCCTTTCCGCCGCCGGTTGCCTGATGGAGGTCATGAAGGGCTGGTACCTACTCACTAAGCCCGGTGCCGATGGCACCAGTACGGCTTGGTTTGGGGGATTTTGGTCGTTCCTAAAGTATTATCTCTCGGACAGATTCGGCAAAAATGGATATTGCCTCTCCGCAGAAACCTCGATTGACCTGCATTCGGGTGAAAACGCTATCTCCAACCAATTGACGATCATCACAAAGAAGAACAGCAACCAAACGATCGATTTGCCACACAACACTTCGTTGTTTCTTTATGCGGACAACAAGAATTTCCCGGCCGAGGTTGAAAATAAAAACGGCCTTAATGTCATGCCACTCGCCCTTGCCTTGTGCAGACTCGCCCCCTCTTACTATTCCAATAAACCGCTGAATGCCGAGATAGCCCTTCGATTGCTCACTTCAGTTGCCGAAGTTTCGCGTATTTTATTGGATACTCAATCGGTGAATGCGGCGAGCCGGCTGGCCGGTGCCTATGACGCTCTTGGAGAACCAAACAAAGCAAAGCAGATCGTCGGTGACATGGCGGCGGCGGGAAATGTTCTCAAGCCGGTGAATCCGTTTCAGAGTTATGAGCCGACGTTTAGCGGCCATATCAAACTAGACTCCCCCTACTCCGGCCGGATCGAAGCCCTATGGGCAAAAATGAGGCCGTACGTTCTTAAAATCTTTCCTGATGAACCTGGCTTGCCCAAAACCGCCGGTAAGACTTTAAAGGTCATACAAGAACTCTATTCGCAAGACGCCTACCACTCTCTGTCCATCGAGGGCTATCAAGTCACTGAAGAGCTGATCAATAAAATCGCGGACGGAAATTGGGACCCGGAAAGCAGTGAATACGACAAAAACCAAATGAACGCCTTGGCCGCCAAGGGCTATCACGATGCCTTTCAGACCGTCATAGATAGCGTCGATAAGGTCTTCAAACGGGGAAAGTCCGCGGGAGAGATTTTCGAAGAAGATTTACAAACTTGGTACCGACAACTCTTTTCTCCATCGGTGCAAGCAAACCTGCTCAAGGCCTCGGATCTGGCAGGTTATCGGAATGCTCCGGTGTATATTCGCAATTCCAGGCATGTGCCTCTCCCCTTCAGTGCGGTGACCGATTCCATCGAGACTTTATTCAAGGTACTCAAACAAGAAGAAAGCGCTGCCGTGCGTTCCGTGCTCGGTCATTTTATTTTTGTGTATATCCATCCTTATATGGATGGGAACGGTCGTATCGGCCGGTTTCTCATGAATTTGATGCTGGTGTCGGGAGGATACAACTGGACGGTGATCCGAGTGGAACGACGCAAAGAGTATATGGAATCCTTGGAGCAAGCTTCCGTCCATGAGGACATCGCTCCCTTTGCGAAGCTTATTCTCTCTGAAATGAAGCACTGGAAGACTTTATAAAATCCCGTTTACTTATTGATTTTCGGGCACATTCCGCTTACGAGTGAGTTCATTGCGGGAGCCCTGATCGTTCGATCAGGACAGCCCGGTCTTGGATTTTTGAAGGTGCGGGAGTAGCTCAGTTGGTAGAGCGCGAGCTTCCCAAGCTTGAGGTCGCGGGTTCGATCCCCGTCTCCCGCTCACAAAATAAAAAGGCCCTCTTCTTGAGGGCCTTTTTATTTTGTCGCCGGATACCGGGGCTTGAATCAGCCGCGTAGCCGCGGGCCAGCCCCGAAGGGGCGCGGCACCGACGCAGTCGGTGTTCGACGCGAAAAAAAAGGCCCCGGGACCGTGGGGTCCCGGGGCCTTCGAGGGATTCCAACCTTTTCCGCTTATCTCATCAGCGAGCATCCGCCCATGCCGTCCGCGCCGCCCTTGATGAAGAGCACCTCGGATCGCCGGCCCGGGAGCATGTCGCAGAGGTCCCCGATGCCGTCCCCGTCGCTGTCCTGTTGGCCGGGATTGAAGATGATCGGGCAATTGTCGCTCGCGTTCGGCACGCCGTCGCCGTCGTCGTCGCGGCCGGGCGCGTTGATGTCGGGGTCGATCGGCGTCGGGTTGGCCGGCACGTTGTCGATGACCGTCACGATGTCGCAGTCGGGAGAAACGGCCTTCGTGTTGTCGTTCTTCGCGCAGTCGTAATAATCGGAGACGTTGTCGCCGTCGGTGTCCCAGTTGTCGGGATTCGTCCCAAACGCGGATTCTCCCACGTCGTTGGTCAGTCCATCGCCGTCGCGGTCGATGTCGCAGGCGTCGCCCACGCCGTCGCCGTCGAGGTCGGCCTGGTCGGTGTTCGCGACCGCGTAGCAGTTGTCGGTGTCGTTGTTGACGGTGTCATTGTCATAGTCGTTCACACAGACATCGCCGATGTGGTCCCAGTTCGCGTCGGCCTGGTCCGCATTCGCGGTGTACGGGCAGTTGTCGTCGGCGTCCGCCACGCAGTCGGCGTCGGTGTCCGTGCCCGGCGTGCAGTGGCTTACCGGGGGAGTCCCCAGGTCACCGGGACCGGGTATCTTGGGCTGGGCCACGATCGCCTCCCGGATGGAATCCTTGAGGCTGTAAGGCGCCGCCCAGGCCGAGCCGGCCAAGAGCAACACCACCACGGTTAAAGAAAAGGAGATTTTATTCATACACGTCAACCCCTGCAGATTTATCGGTGGGGGAATGGAAAAGTTGCCCTTAAAAATCTATGGGATAAAGTCAAATAAGTTCAATGACTTGGAGCGTTCACCACCCCTCCTCCATGCCGTGGTGGCAAATGGGGAAGTCGTAGCGGACCGGGTCGGAGGGCTCGATTTCCTTGAGAAATTCGGTCACGTGCAGGGCCGACTCCCAGCGGGGGTTCTTGTAAGGCGTCAGGCGGAACCGACGGGCGAAGCGCCAGACGTGGGTGTCGAGGGGGATGACGAGCTTCGAGGCCGGGATCTCCGGCCAAAGCCCGAGGTCGATGCCGTCGGCGGGGCGGACCATCCAACGGAGGAACATGCAGAGCCGCTTGCAGGGCGAGCCGTCGGCCGGGGACGGGAAGAAATAACGAAAGCCCCGCGAAAGCCCGGGCTTATGAAGCTTGGAAAACACGTCGTCCGAAAACCGCTCGAGCATGGGCCCCACGTGCGGGTCCGTGGAATGATAGTGGGACAGAAAGGCCTCCTTCACGCCGCCGAACCGGAGCGTCAGTGACTTGAGAAGGTCAAAGAGGCGCAGCAGGTCGGCCCCCCTCACCCACCGGTGGCCGAGTCTCTTGAAGACGGCCTCCGATGCCTCCGCCTTGAACCCCCGGACGAACTCCGAGGGCGACGGACCGGCGACCTCCAAGACCCTGGCGATGGAGGCGTGGATCGATTTGACGTTCCCGAAGGACAGCAGGGCCGAGAGAAGGGCGACGACCTCGCGGTCCTTCGGGGATGTGTAGGCATGCACGTACCGAACGGGATCGGTTTCGACCGAAGATTTCCCGAATTTCTCCGAAAGGCCCCGGACCAGGGCCTTGGCCTCTTCCCTCTTGCGGTTCTGTCGGCCCGGCCGGTTTGCCACCTTCGCGCCCATGGACTTGGGCTTACTCTATGGGTCCCATGGAATCCAGCGCGGCGCCGATGTCGGAACCCAGCCGTCAAGAAAACTGAAGGGGGATCGTTTTTGATTCATAGAGTGCCCGGAGCAAGGGGATTCGATACAAGATGACGTGGAGATCCGGCATTGCGAAGAGCGCCGCCCCTAAAATGTAATCAATCATCGCCGCCTGCGTCACCTGCATCTTGCGCCAATGGGAGGGATCGAACTGATGAAGATTGGCCGGGAAACCACGACTCTGCAGCCAGGATAATTGATTGATTTTCCAAGAGCCGTGCACGTAGGCGTTGCGCAGGAACTTGATGGCCAGGAAGTCATCCAGGACCTCCTGATCCGGCGTCACACCGGCCCCCTGTAAGGCACGACCGAAATCCTTCATCTTGACCTGGTTCGATAGGCCTCCCTGGTTGAGGAAAGGATGGAAGAGGGCGGCACCCGACAAGAGAGTGACGGAATGAAGGGCGTGCTCCACCGAAGCGACGGTCAGGTTCAACATTCCACGACATAAAGATTGGATCGGAAGGAAGAACTCGTTCGAGAGCGCCTCCTTGGCCAAGACGTCTATGTCCTCTCTGTAAGCGATACGGAACTCGTCGGACAGAAACTTACGAAAAAGATCGTTCCGCTTCTGGTCCTCGGCATCGTCATAGGACGTCGTGAACGCCCAATCGTTCCTGTCGGACAAATCCCTTAAGGGCATCCCAGGGAACCCCCCTGACTTGGGCTGACCGGCAAAATAGGAATCCGCAAAGGACCCTGCCTGGGCGATTTCATTGCCGAGCCTGTCCATGAATCCAGCGAGCGCCGTTTGAGACTCCTCGAATCTCGATTCAGCCAGGGCGCGCGTGGTCACGATGGCAACCGTCTGAAAACCGGGATTGATCATAACGATCCTTGGCCTGTTTATCGGAAGGCGGGAACAAGAGTTGCCGTTCAGTTGTCATGCGACGCTTGAGACGACCAGCCGACTTCCATCGTCCCGTCGATTTGACACCCTCGCACCCAGGGACTTAGATTTAATGTATGGCTCCGATTGAATCCAGCGCCGCGCCGAAGATCGACCCCCGAGGGGACCTCGTCGACGAGATCCTGCGCCTCAAGAAGGAGCGGAACGCCGTGATCCTCGCCCACTTCTACCAGGAATCCGAGATCCAGGACCTGGCGGACTACGTCGAGGACAGCCTGGGGCTCGCCCGCCGGGCCCAAAAGACGACTGCGGACGTCATCGCCTTCGCCGGGGTCCATTTCATGGCGGAGACGGCAAAGATCCTCAACCCTGCCAAGACGGTCGTGATTCCCGACTTGGAAGCGGGCTGTTCCTTGGCCGACAGTTGCCCGCCGAAGGAATTTTCCGAATTCAAAAGGCGGCACCCCGGCCACGTCGTCATCTCGTACATCAACTGCTCGGCGGCGATCAAAGCGATGAGCGACGTGATCTGCACTTCTTCAAACGCCGAAAAGATCGTCTCGCAGATCCCGAAAGACCAGCCCATCATCTTCGCCCCGGACCGGAACCTGGGCGCCTATCTGATCAGGAAGACCGGCCGCGACATGGTCCTCTGGAACGGGACCTGCATCGTCCATGAGATCTTCAGCGAGAAGAAGCTGGTCCAGCTCAAGATGCGTCATCCGAAGGCGCTGGCGATCGCCCACCCCGAGTGCGAACCGCCGGTGCTCAAGCACGCCGACTTCATCGGCTCCACCTCGAAACTCCTGCAGTTCGTGCAGGAGAGCCCGGCGAAGGAATTCATCGTCGTCACCGAGGCCGGCATCCTCCACCAGATGGAGAAGAAGGCCCCGGACAAGGTCCTGATCCCCGCCCCGCCCGACAACGCCTGCGCGTGCAACGAGTGCCCCTACATGAAAAAAAACACCCTGGAGAAGCTCTACCTCTGCCTCCGGGACCTAACGCCCGAGATCACGATCCCGCCCGAGATCCTTCCGGGAGCCCTGAAATCATTGCAGAAAATGTTCGAATTGACGGACAAGTAACCGCCGGACCCGGCGCCCGCCCCAAAGACCCACAACTTTTACCTTTTCAGGCCGATAACCCGCGCGAGGGGGATCATGACTTTTACCGTTCCGCCACAATCACTGGGACTTCTGCAGGGTGCGTTGAACACGGCCATTGGGGGAGTCTCGACCGTGACGACCGATGCGGCTCTATCCAGCATCCGCCGGATCGAGGGCTTCGGCGGGCTGTCGGACCTGAGGGAATTGACCCGTCCCGACAATCTGGCGCGCCTGGCGGGCAGTCCCGCGCTTTTCCAGAGCGTCGCCCGGGTCCTGAACCTCCCGGAGCACGTGGAACGCGAGGTCTTTCAAGGCGGCATGGCCGGGACGGCCGAACCCAAGACGAGTTACGCGCCGACCTCCTGCGCCATGGACATGGTTGGTGCGGATTTCTCGCACGCGGCCGAGCTGCCCGAGGTCGACCTCAGCCAGCGCCTTTCGACCGGGGAGATCGCCCACCGGATCTTCACCGACATCCGCGAACTTCAGGGACGAGTGCGCATTCATCCCATGGAGCAAAGACTCCAGGCCTACGCCGAGCAATTGTCGCTCAGCGAAGGCGTGCAGATTTACCGGAGGACGCCGACCGCCATCACCAGGAAGCTCTTTCAAATGCTCGACCTGGCCGTCCAGGTCTCGAAGATCATGGACGACGACGCCCAGGGCTATTTCCGGGAGACGATGCACGAGAACCATTCGCGCGCCGTCATCGTGCAGTACTTGACCCAGGCCCGCGCGGAGGGACCGGAAAAGGCGATCCCCCTCCTCGAAAGATGCCTGGAGCTCTATGACGACGTCTACCGGGGCGGCGTCGACCTCGGCATCCTGGAATCCTCCATCAGCCGCGCCTTGAAGGACGAACTCCATTGGCCCAAGCAGGTCACCTTGGACGCCTTGGGTTCTTTCGCGGTTTCGCTCCGCCGGACGTTCGAGGCACACGGCGCGGAGATCGACACCCAGCAGCGCTATTATCTCATGCGCCTGGCCATCGGGCTCGACGCCACGGCCTTCGGCCTCGGCGCCTTCAACCCCGAGGAAACCGGCACGGCGGAGCAGGCCCTGAAGATGGCGACCTTGATCGAGGTCCTCCATGGAACCGGCTTCGGAGACGAGCGCTGGCTGGCCGTGGCCGAACGTCTCCGCCAAGTCCACGGCAACTGGCCGGCGTTGGGCCCCGACCGCGGGGCCGAGGAACTCCGCCGCTACGGCGTCTTGGCCGCCCACATGCTGGAGGAGGTCAAGACGTCCTACCACTCCCTCTTCGACGACCTGGTCCGAACCCACGGCAAGAAATGGGGCTTGAGCGAATCCGACATCCGCAGCTTCACGCGAAGCCTCTACCGCACCAGCGCCCTCTTTCCCCTGGGCCAGCACCTGGCCGCCCTGCACGCCGGCAACGGAAATCACAACCGCTCCGAGCAGGTCCTGAATTCCCTCTTCCACAAACAAAAGGCCGCGCCTCGCCCTTATGCCCCCATCTTTCTGGGCGAGGGCCGGGAGGACGATCTTTACCAGCTGGGGAACAAGGGCAAGGGACTGAACGAACTCATTCGCATGGGTGAGCCCGTTCCCGCCGGCTTCGCGCTTCCCCCGGTTCTCCTGTCCGAAGACGCGGGCTTGAACGCCGATCAACTGGCCCAGATCGACCGGGCCCTGAAGGAACTGGAGAGCCGGACCGGCAAGGGCTTTGCCGACGGCGGCCTCCGGGTTTCCATCCGCTCGGGCGCCGCGGTCAGCATGCCCGGGACCCTTTTGACGGTCATCAAGGTGGGCAGCCGCGACGAGGCCGTTGCCGCCGTCGCAAAGGTTTACGGAAGCTGGAACGATCCTTCCGCGCAACTCTACCGGCGCATCAACGGCGTTCCGGAAGACATGGGGACGTCGGTCATCGTGCAAGAGTGGATCGAGACCAACGATGACCCGGCCAGCGGTTTCGGACTCGCTTCCTCCACGGGCGAAGGCGCCCCCCTCACGCGTTACGGCCGCCAGGTCCACGGCATCGACTTGGTCTCCGGGAATCATCCCGGCCAGGATACGATGGACGCCCCGGTCGCGGAGGAACTGGCGGCGCGCATCCGGCGCTACGAGGACCACTTTCATTACCCGGTCGAGGTGGAATACGCCGTCGAGCGCGGCCGCATTTGGCTGCTCCAGGTCCGGCGCGCCCAGCTTCGCTACGAGGACGAGGTCCGCTGGGCCGTTCAAATGATCCGCGAGGGACGGATGCCCCGCGAGTCCGGCATCGCCTTCCTGGGAGGGCGCGAAAGACTCGCCGGGGCCTTGAGCGCCGTGCGGCTGAATCTTCAGGGCGGCGAAACCGTCCTGGCCTCGGAGGCGAAGGGTGGAGGGCGGCCCTGGATCGGCGCCATCGCCCTGGATGAAACCGGCATCACAGCCCTGCAGGCGGCCGGCCTCCAGGCCATTTTCGTCACCGACAACGCCGACGCGGGAAAAAGCGCGGCCTATGCCTTCGAGGCCGGCGCCGCCATCTTCAACGAGGGCAACGGCGTTTCCCACCTGGAGGGCGACTTGCGCGCCAGCAACCGGCCCCACGTGGGCGGCATCCCCGTCACCGTCGACCGCGAGGGCCGCACCGCCACCATTGGCGGGATCACTTTGAAGGAAGGCGACGTCGTCACCCTGGACCCCGTCAACGGCAGCATCTACCGGGGGGAGGTCCCCATCCAGCAGGGCGACAGCCCCGTCGCCTCCCTCATCCGCTGGCTGATCGATTAGTATTTAGCAACTCTTCGGATCACTCGCCGACCTCTCCTCGCTCGCAAGGAGAGTTCCAGCGGCATGAGTTCCATCGCGACCCTCCCCTCTCTCGTCGTTCTGCAGGCGTCCTTCGCAAGTCGTCTTGCGGGGATTTCTCCCGAATTGTCCAGCCTCGCCCTCGCTGGGCTCCGCCAAGTACGCGCTTTTTCTGGACTTTCCGGCTTAAGCGACCTGATCTCTCAAGACAACCTGGCCCGTTTGATCTTCAAGCCCTCGCTCTTTCAGGAAGCGGCCGTCCGGCTCAACGCCTTCCATGACCTGGACGACCTCCGGGCGATCATGGGTCTCGCCTCCATCAAGGAGAGACTCGGCGCCTGTGCCCAAGCCATCGATCTGCGTCACGGCGTGCAGATATATGGGGCCATGATGGTCTTCAACGACGAACTCGACGCCCTTGAGTCGTTGGGAAAGACCATGAGCCGCGCCTTGAAGGACGAGTTGAACTGGCCTCACACGCTGACCTTGGAGACCCTGGGAGGCTTCGCCGCGTCCGTCCGACGGACCTTCGACATGCGCAGCGACCACCTCACGGCCGAGCAGCGCCACGATCTCATGCAGACCGCCGCCCGCCTGAACGAGGCGTCGGCAAACCTCTGCGCCTTTGATCCCGCCGAAGCGATCTCGCCGATCCAGGCGCGCAAGATCGGAACGTTGATTGAGGTCCTTTACGGGTGCGGTTTCGGGGATGACCGCTGGCAGGGCATCGCGGACGCCCTCCACCGCCTGACCCGGAATTGGGGAAAGTTCGACGTGACGACGCGCACGGAAGAATTGCAGCGCTCGGCGCGTCTCGCGGGAGACATGCTCGAAGAGGTCAAGACGTCCTACCGCAATCTGTTCGACCCCATCGGCGGAACGCCTGACTTGAAACTCGCGGGCGCGACGGCGCCCCTGGGGCGGCATTTGGATTCTTTAAATCATTCGACCTGAGGCAGACGAAGCTGCCTCGGAAGCCGGCGCTCCGCCTCCGCGATCAGGGCCTTAAGCTCCGCCTTGAGGATCGCTTTTCTCTCGACCAGTCTCCGGGCCATCCATTCGATCCGGTCGCGCCCGAAGTCGCCTAAAATGCCGGCGGCGCGCCGCCTCTGTTCCACGTAGATCTTCAGAATGTCCTCTTCCTGCTCGCGGAGCGTCCGGTCGCTGATGGCCGGACTGTCCATCCCCGCCTGGATCCGGAATCCGGCGATCCCCGAGTAGGATAACCCCGGGGCCGTCAAACCCAGGCCGAATTCATGCACGTACCGGCTCAAGCTGTGCGCCGCCTGGCGGCGATCGTCCGTGGATCCGAGGTCCGGCGGAAAACCGAAAATCCTCTCGGCCTCCTGCCCTCCGAAATCGCTGGCGACGGAGGCCATGAGCATCTCCATGGAGGCGAACGGCTTGTGGTGATTCCGAAAGGTCTTTCCGCTGGCGCCGGGCGTGGGGATGATCGTCGTCAAGTGGACATCCAAGCCCAGAAGGGTCGCCACGAGGGCGTGGCCGATTTCGTGCACGGCGTCCCGGAACTCCCGGACGGCGTCGCGGGAGAAGTCATCCCTCTGGCCCAGAAGATATTCGATGAAGGCCCGGCTGAGGTTCTCATTGGTCAGGAGAACGGGGGCTCCCGTGATCTCATTCTCAATCTGGCAGAGGCGATAGGCCTCGGCGACGATGTCCGCGATGTCCGGGGCGACGGCGTCCCCTTTCAGAAGCCCCGCCAGGCCCTCGTCGTCGATGTCGTCCGCGTGCGGCAGTTTTCCGACGAAGTCCCGGAGAAGCGCCCTTTTCCCCTCGAAATTCGGGGACTGGAATTCCAGGTGGAGCCCCAGGCGCCCCTTCCGTTGAAGCGCGGGGTCAACGACGCCGAAGTTGTTCGTGGCGCCGATCACGAGGACGCCCGGCGGCAGTTCGGTCGTGCCCTGGATGCGCGAGGTCAGCTCGGTCACGGCCTCCTTCTTCTCATCGGAAAGACCGGCGGTATTGCGGTTGACGGCGATCGTATCGAACTCGTCCCAAAAAAGGACGATGGGCCGGCCCCTCTGTTCCACGTATTGCTGGGCCAGGGCGAAAAGCTCCTTCACGTCGTCCTTGCGGAAAAAACCCTTCACGCCCGGGAAATCGCGGACGTTCACGAAACGGGCGCCGGTGGCGGAGGCGACAAAGCAGGCGGTCATCGATTTCCCGGCGCCCGGCTTGCCGTGAAAAATGATCCCGCGGGGGATACGGAATGGGGTCCCGCGGAGCCTTTGAAAATTCTTGAGATAGTGAAGGATGGATTCGAGCTTGCGGAGGATCGGGTCGATCCCCTTGATATCTTCCCTGCGGACGGGTCTGAACTTCTCGTCGCCCTTGCCCTCGAAAATGAAGTCCCGGCGCTCCGGCGCAATCCCGGCAGAAGAAGAGGATCGGTCTTCGAAGACCCGTTCGACCCCTCGGGAGGGTTTTGGGTATTCCACCCGCAGGCCATGCCAGGGGCCGTCTCCGACGGGACCCTGGGAAAGGGTCGCCAAGCCGAGGCCGACGGGATAAGCGGTCAATGGCAGCGTAACCGCGATGCCGGCCGCAATGGCGTTCATGAGGGCTTCCTTCGCCGGCATCATCGCCCCCCCGCCGGGTATGTTGTGGAGAATCTAGAGACCGACCAGCTTCTTCCAATTCGTCTCGGAAAGGATCGCGACCTTGCCCCCTTTGGTCTGCAGCTTCTTCGCCTTGTCGAGCTTGGACCCCGCCCCGCCGCCGTCGCCGACGACGAGGTAGTCGAGGTCCTGCGTCACGCCCGAGGCGATCTCGCCGCCCTTCGCCTCGACGAGTTTTTCGGCCTCGCCGCGTTCCATGGCGATCAGAGAACCCGTAAACAGGAATTTCTTGCCGGATAATGGGCCCGTTTTTTGTAGGGGCGCGATTGATCGCAGCCCTACACGGACATGCTTCAATAACTTATTTATCAGTGGTTTCTTCTTCTTCAATCCCTCCACCACCTCCTTGGCGATGATGGGGCCGATCGTATGGATGGCGGACAACTCCTCTTCCGAGACCTCCTGTAGCTTCTCCAAGGTTCCGTAGTTCCGCGCGAGGAGCTTGGAGGCGTGCTTGGCCAACTCGCGGATTCCCAGGGATCTCAAAAAGACGTCGAGCGTCAGCTCGCGCTTGTCCTGGACGTTCCCGATGAGCTTGGTCGCCAGCACCTCGCCCATGCGCTCGAGCTCGAGGAGGTCCTCTTTCTTCAAGGTGTAGAAGTCCGCTGGATCGAGGACGAAGCCGTTGTCGTAGAGTTTTTCGATCAACTTTTCGCCGAAGCCGTCCACCTCGATCACCTTGATGAAATGCTCCAGCTCCTGCATCTTCGCGGCCCGGCAGCCGTGCTTGTTCGTGCAATACAGGAAGTCGTCCCTCACCTCCGTCGGCTCCCCGCAGGACGGGCATTTCTCCGGGGCCTTGAAGAGCCGCCCATGGCCCGCCTCCGCCACCGCCTCCAGCTTGGGGATCACGCCCCCGCTGCGGATGAGGACGACCTTCGAGCCGTGCCGGAGCCCCAGCTTCATCATCAGGCCGTAGTTGTGGAGGGTGACGTGCGTCACCGTCGCCCCGGAGAGATCCACGGGCTCGACGATCCCCACCGGCGTGATGACGCCCGTGCGCGCCACGCTCCACTCCACGTCTTTCAGCGTCGTCGTCCCGGAATCCCCCTGAAACTTGTAGGCGATGGCGAAGCGCGGGTGGTGGGCGGTCACGCCCAGGCGCTCCTGCTCGGCGAGGGAATCGACGCGAAAAACGACGCCGTCGGTCTCGTAGTCGTGCCTGTCCCGCTTTTTCAGAAAATACTCGTAGGCCTCCTTGAGCGCCTCGAGGTCCCTCTTCACCTTCTTGTATTCGACCGTGGGGATTCCGAACGACTCGATCATCCGGAACTTGTCGTGCTCGGTCCTCACGTCCACGCCCCGGAGGTCGTAGCCGAAGAACGAAAGTCGGTACTCATGGGTCTTGCGGGGGTCCTTCTGTTTGACCGCGCCGGCGGCCAGATTGCGCGGGTTGGCGAACTCATCCTTGTATTTCTTGAAGACGGAGAGCGGCATGTAGATCTCGCCGCGGATTTCGACGGGGCCCTTCGGCACCTTGTGCGGAACGTCCGCGATCATCCTCACATTCGCCGTGATGTCGTCGCCGACCACTCCGTCGCCGCGCGTGGCCCCCAAGACGAGATGGCCTTTTTCGTCGTAGCGCAGCTCGGTCGCCAGGCCGTCGATCTTCGGCATGACGATCACGTCGCTATCAAATTTTTCCATCCAAGACTGGAAGTCTTCATCGTTGTAGCACTTGTCGAGCGAGAGCATTTCCAAGGTGTGCCGGACCTTTTTGAACTCCTTCACCGGCCCTTCCGGGGGGATTTCCGTCAGGACGGGCGAGTCGGGCCTGAGCTTCTTCAAACGCTCGACCAGGCGGTCGAACTCGTAGTCGGAGATTTCCGGGGCATGCTTTTCGAAATAGAGCTCGTTGTGGTGACGGATCTGCCGCTCGAGCTCGGCGATTTCTTCCTTTTTGCCGCTCATTTGTTTTTCTTCCGCGCTTTCCGAATCGGGGCGGCCTTCACGTTGGGGCTCAGCAGGTCGACCAAACCGAACAGCTTGTGCGGGGCCGCAAGCGCGTTGACCGCCATGACCCGCGCGCGGTCCTTGTAGAACCACAACAGGGAGATGGACGCGTTGTCGATCCGGAACTTGAGGAGATGGTCGTAGTCCATGCCCAGGTAATGGACGAGCACGGTCTTGATGACGTCCGCGTGGCTGACGACGGCGATCCGCCCCGCCTTGTGGCGACGCCGGATCGTTTCGATGAACCGGATCGTCCTCCGGTAAACGTCCCTCATGCGCTCCCCGCCGGGCGCCTGAGCCTTGCGGGGCGTCTTGTGATAGACGCGGAAGGCCTTCTCCGGGATCACCTCCTCGAACGTCTTGCCGATCCACCGGCCGTAATCGATTTCGGCCATTTCTTGGGCGTGTCGGATCGCTGTCTTGCGCCCGTCCCGCAGATGTTCCGCGGTCTCGACCGCCCGCAGCACGGGACTCGTGTAAAGCGCGTCGATCTTCACGCCCTTGAGCGCCTTGGCCAGCGCCCGCGCCTCCGCCCGTCCGGCCTTGTTCAGCGGCACGGGTTTGCGCCCCATGATGCGCCGGTCGCGGTTCCAGTCGGTTTGGCCGTGGCGGATGAGGAGGATCTCGAGCATCGGGGGAAATGTGATTTTAAACTTCTTTGAAATCAAGGACGAATACTTTATTCTGACCGGCCTATGCACAAACCCTTCAAGACCTCCCTCTCCAACGGGCTCCGCGTTCTCCTGCTCGAAAGCCACACGGCCCCGGTCGTGTCTTGGAACCTTTGGTCGAACGTCGGCAGCGTCAACGAGACCGACGACGAAGCGGGGCTGTGCCACTTGATCGAACATATGATTTTCAAGGGGACCGGGCGGCGCCCGGTCGGGCAGATCGCCAAGGAGGTCGAGGCCTCGGGCGGTGACATCAACGCCTACACGAGCTTCGACGAGACCGTCTTTTACATCAACATGTCCTCACGCAAGATGGAGGTGGGGCTGGACATCCTGGCGGACGCGGCCATCGACCCCACCTTTGACGAGACGGAGCTGACGCGTGAGAAGGAGGTCGTCGTCGAGGAGATCTCCCGATCCGAGGACAACCCCTCGCAGATGGTGAGCCAGGACCTTTTCACGTCCGCCTACTCCCTCCACCCCTACCGGCGGCCGATCGCGGGGAACCGCGAGACGGTGCGGGGCGTGTCGCGCCAGCACCTCATGGACTTCTACAAGCGCTGGTACGTGGGGTCGAATTTGATCCTCATCGGAGTCGGCGATTTTCAGATCAAGGACGTCCTGCCCAAGGTCGAGACCCTATTTTCGAAGATTCCGTCCGGGACCGCCCCCGTCCAGAAAATCCCGGCCGAGCCGCCCCAGCTCGGGCGCCGCATCACCGCCCGCGGCATGGAGGTGGAGGGGCGCTACTTCGACCTCTCTTTTCCCGTTCCGGGTCTGACCCACGAGGACATCCCGGCCTTGGACCTCCTTTCGCACGTGCTGGGGAGCGGCGGAAGCAGCCGCCTGGAGCAGTCCATCAAGGAAAAGAAAAACCTCGTCACGGCGATCGCCAGTTACGCCTACACGCCGCGGCACCCGGGCCTCTTCATCGTCGGCGGCGTCCTCAAGGAGAAGGCCCTGCGCGAGACCCTGCGCGGCGTCTGGGAGGAGATCGAGAAGCTCAAGCACGAGCCGCCCTCGACGGTCGAATTTGCGCGCGCCCGCGAGTCGCTCCGGAGCGCCCGGATCTACGAGAGGCAGACGGTGGAGTCGCAGGCCCGGAAGATCGGCTATTTCGAGGGCATCGCGGGCGACGTGGACTTCGAAGACGTCTATTACCGCCGCCTGGCGGAGGTGACGCCGGAAGACGTCCAGCGCATGGCCCAGAACTACTTCATCCCGGAGAGGATCTCCTTCGCGCTCTGCCATCCGAAACGCGAGACCTGGGGCCGGGACCGCCTCTCCGGCTGGCTGACGGAGGCCGTCGAGAACGGCAAAAAACCCAGGCAGGTCCGCAAGAAAGAAGGCTCCATCGAGTCCTTCCGGCTCCCCTCCGGCGTGCGGGTCGTGGTCCGGGAGAACCGGAACCTCCCGCTCGTCTCCATCCGGAGCGCGTCTTTGGGGGGGCTGCGTTCGGAGACCCGCAGGAACAACGGCTCCTCGCACCTCATCCAATCGCTCCTGACCAAGGGCACGGCGCACCGGACGGCGCGGGAACTCGCCGAGGAATCGGAAAGCCTTTCGGGGCACATCGACGGCTACCTGGGCCGGAATCTCCTGGGCGTCTCGGGCACCTTCCTGTCCGACAAGATCGTCGAGGGTCTGGACCTTTTCTTCGACGTCCTCCTGCATCCGGGTTTTCCGGAGGACGAGGTCGCGAAGGAGAAAGGCCACACGCTGACCGCCATCCGGAACGAGGAGGATTCCCTTTCCAGCCTCGCGATGAAGCGTTTCATGGCCGCCCTCTACCCCACGCACCCCTACGGTCTTCCCACGATGGGGACCGCGGAGACGGTCCGAAGGCTCCGCCGGGCGGACCTCATGCGGCACTATTTCGACACCGTCCGTCCGGACAATCTCGTGCTTTCGGTCGTCGGAGACGTCTCGCCGGGCGACGTCAGGGAACGATTGACCGACAAACTCGCGGCCTGGAAGGCGAAGCGCGGCCGGTTTTCAAAAATCCCCCTCCCCAAGCCGCCCTCGAAGCCGGTTGAGGTGATCACGCGCAAGAACAAGCTGCAGGCCCACATCGTCTACGGCTTTCTCGGCACGACGGTGAGGCACCCGGACCGCTTCGCGCTGGAGGTCATGAACTACGTCCTGGCCGGCCAGGGCGGGCGCCTCTTCATCGAGCTCCGCGACAAGCGCGGGCTCGCCTACGCCGTTTCCAGCTCGACGCAGGAAGGGATCGAGCCGGGCTCCATCACCGTCTACATGGGGACCGACACCTCGAAGCTGGACGACTCGCTGGCCGGCATCCGGGAGGAATTGGACCGGATCCGCAAGGAACCGGCCTCCGAAGACGAGATCGAGCGGGCCAAGCGGTTCATCATCGGCAACTACGAGCTCGACCTGCAAAAGAACAGCTCGGTGGCGGCCCTGATGGCCTACCACGCCTGCTACGGCATGCCGATCGACGAGATCTTCCGCTACCCGGAGCGGATCGAGCGCGTGACGCGGCAGGACATCCTGCGCGTCGCCAGGAAATACCTTAAGCCCGAGGCCTCGGTTTTGTCGGTGATCAAGAACTAGAAGTTTGCTATTCTTGAGGCGTGAACTGGCGCGTCCATGCGATCTCCTTCGCCCTCCTGCTCTTCGCCGTGGGCGCCCTCAAGCTCGTCTGGGACAATCCCAAGATCATCCTTTTCGTCATCCTGGGCGTGATCGCCGTCCTGGCCTACGGGGCCATTTACATCATTGTGAAGGCCAAGATGGAGCACAAGGACGATCAGCGGGGCAAATAGGGTTTCCACGGGCAACGGTCGCAATCGGGGTTCCGGGGACGGCACCAGTTCTTCCCCACATTCACGATCAGGGCGTGGAATTCGTTGAATGTCCGCGTCTCCGTGGACAAGTGGCGCGCAAAGTGGTCTTGAATCTCGTGGTAGTCCGCCTCATCGCTTAAGACCTCGTGCCGCGTGAAGATCCTCTTGGTGTAGGCGTCGACCACGAAGACCGGTTTCTCCAGGGCGTATAAAAGGATGGAATCCGCCGTCTCCGGCCCGATGCCGCGGACGGACAGGAGCTTCTCCCGAAGACTTTCCGCCCGCTCCAACTTCATCCGCTCCAGATCTCCTTCGTATTCCTCGATGAGGAACTTGAGAAAGCTCTTCAGGCGTTTCGTCTTGATGTTGAAGTAACCGGCCGGCCGGACGAGTTGGGCCAATTCCGCCGGAGGCAGGGCGTTCATCCGGTGAGGATCCAGCAATCCGCGCGCCTTGAGGTTCCCGATCGCCTTCTCGACGTTCGTCCACGCCGTGTTCTGCGTGAGGATGGCCCCCACGCACACCTCGAAGGGCGTCTCCCCGGGCCACCAATGCTGGGGGCCGAGGTCTTTCAAGGCCTTTTCGAAATAGTCACGGAGCGGGGCTGGCATGTTCCTCGGCGATCTTGGCGCTCAATAGATTGACGATCCATGACCGCTCGCCGCAGGTGACGCGGACGTCCCCGAGGGCCCGGGACGCCATCTCGGCGCGGCACATGGCCGGGTCGGAGACGTCCGGCACCCGGGCAAGAATGGCCTCCAGGGCCCTCTTTTCGTCCGAGCGGTCAAAACGTTTTTGCATGTAGCTCACGCCGGCGATGCCCAGAAAAACGAGAAAGGCGCCGGCGACAATGCGAGGTACGAGGCGAAACACGGAAAATCAGCGGGATTCCTTTTTCAGGACGTCCTCGAGCTCGCGGCGCTCGTCGTCGTCCAGGTGCTCCATGGGCGGGGCGGACTCGCCTTCGGACTCGTTCGGCGGCGAGATGTCCTTGCGGAGGTAGGAGAGGATCGAGTCCTTGCCTTGACGGATGGCCTCCTGGACGATGGCGGACCGGTAAACGTCCACCACGTAGTCCTTGGCCGGCCGGCCGCCGATTTGGAAATGGAGGGCGAAAAAGACGAGGGCAATTGCGATGCCAAGTCCAAAGATCTTCTTAAAAAGCCAAATCATACGACCTTCGTACCACCGTTCATTCCGAAAGGAAACCCCCTCTTCCACACTTATGGCGCGGGGAGTCAAAGATGTCTCATTCCGGCGCATTCCTGCATGGACAATCTTTTGACCGGTTTGTAGAATGACCGCGCATGCACAGTTCCGTGGAAAACATGACCGGTCTGGATTCTGCCGCCCTCCGCTTCGGACGGAACCCGCGCCTGTTGGTCGTCGACGACAATAAGACGAACATCGAGTTGATCAAGAAACAGCTGCACGGCCAATCCTACCTCTTTGAAGAGGCGACCAACGGCCACGAAGCCCTGGAAAAAATCAGAAGCTGGAGGCCCGATCTGATCCTCCTCGATCTGATGATGCCCGGAATGAGCGGCTATGAGGTCTGCAAGACGGTCAAGGGCGACAAGGACCTGCGCTTCATCCCCGTCATCGTCATCACCGCCTTGAGCGAACTGGAAGACAAGCTCAAGGCGATCGACATGGGCGCGGACGATTTTCTCATCAAGCCGTTCAACAAGCTGGAACTCGCCACGCGCATCCGCTCCCTTTTGCGCCTCAAGGCCCTCTATGACGACCTCGACACGAGCGAAAACATCCTTTTTTCGCTCGCGCGCGCCTTGGAGGCCAAGGACCGCTACACCCGCGGCCACTCCGAGCGCGTGGCGCGTTTTTCGCGGCTCCTGGCTAAGACGATCGGCCTCCCCGAGCACGAGCAGGAACACATCTGGCGCGGCGGACTCCTCCATGACATCGGAAAGATCGGCATCGCCGAGGCGGTCCTTCACAAGGCGGGACCTCTCACACCGGAGGAAATGGACCACATCCGGACGCATCCCCAAAAAGGTTATGAAATCTGCTCCCCGCTCAAGTCGCTGACCCCCTCCCTCACGGTCATCAAGAACCACCACGAGCGCTTCGACGGCTGCGGGCACCCCGACCGGCTGGAGTGCGAGAACATCCCCCTCATGGCCCGCATCACGTCGATCGCGGACACCTTCGACGCGATGACCACCGACCGACCCTACCGCAAGGGGATGAAGATCGGGGATGCGATCCAGATCTTCGAGCGCGAGAGGGATTCCGGCCAGTGGGATCCCAAGCTCGTCGTGGAATTCGTGCAATTGGTCAAACGGGGATTCGAGTAGTCATTTCTTCTTCATAAACATCTCGACCAAGTCGATCGGCACGGGGAAGATCGTCGTCGAGTTCTTTTCCGCGGCTACCTCCACAAGCGTCTGTAAGTACCGCAGCTGAAGGCTCATCGGATGGTCCTGCATCATCGTCGCAGCGTCGACCAGCTTCTCGGCCGACTGGTACTCGCCCTCCGCGCGGATGACCTTCGCACGTCTCTCGCGCTCTGCCTCGGCCTGTTTCGCCATCGCCCGCTGCATCTCCTGCGGGAGATCGATGTGTTTCACTTCCACGTTGGCAACCTTGATGCCCCAGGGTTCCGTCTGACGGTCGATGATATCCTGAAGGACGTGATTAATCTTCTCGCGCTCGGAGAGGAGGCCGTCCAGTTCCGTCTGTCCCAGGACGGACCGGAGCGTCGTCTGGGCCATCTGCGACGTCGCAAACAGAAAATCCTCGACGGCGACGACCGCCTTGTTGGCGTCCACGACCCGGAAGTAGACGACGGCGCTGACCTTCACGGAGACGTTATCCTTGGTGATGACGTCCTGGGGCGGGACGTCGAAGACGATCACCCGGAGCGAGATCCTCACGATCCGGTCAATGGGGAAGAAGACGAAGATGATCCCCGGCCCCTTGGGCTTGCCGAGCATCCTTCCCAACCGGAAAATGACGCCCCGCTCGTACTCGCGCAGAATTTTCACGGAGGTCAAGAGATACAGGCCGACGAACAGGATCAGGATCGTGGTCGTGGATATCATGGTGCCCCCTTTTAAGGAAGGGCGAACGCAAGGTTCGCCCCTACAGTTTTTCAACCTTTAAAGTCATTCCCTCGACGGCGACGATGCGGACCTTCTCCCCTTTGAGGACCGGCATGCCGGAGACGGCGTTCCAGATCTCTCCATCGATGGTGACCTTGCCTTTCGGCAGATCGACCGAAACTTCCCCCACCATTCCGACCAGGGCCTCGACACCGGAGGCCTTCGGCCTCCTTTGCGCCCGAACGGCGAGGCTGATCAGGAAGACGAAGATCGCCGCGGTCGACAGCACGGCGGGGGCGACCACACGAAGCGACACCCGCAGGAAATCGGCGGTCGTATCGAAGAGCAGCAAGGATCCCAAGAACATGCAGGTGAGACCCGCCAGCGTCAAAAAACCGTAACTGACCACCTTAACCTCGGCAATGAACAAGACGAGGGCGAGCGTGATCAGCGCCAGGCCCGCATAGTTCGTGGGCAACGTTTGAAAGGCATAGAAGGCGAGGATCAGGCAGATCAGGCCGGCGATACCGGGGAACCAGGAACCCGGATGGGTGATCTCGAAGAGGAGGCCGTAAAAGCCCAAGATCAGTAGAATGTAGGCGATGTTGGGATTGATGAGGACGTTGAGGATCCGCTGGCGGAGGGACATCGCCATTCGGATCTGCGGCACCCCGGCCAGGTGAAGAGTCGTCTCCCGTTCGGCCAGCCGCACCTTTTTGCCGTCCATCTTGACGATGAGGTCTTCTAAGTCCTTCGCCACGACATCGATGACGCCCAGGCGCAAGGCCTCGTCCTCGCCGGCGGAAACGCTCTCTCGGACGGCACGCTGGGCCCAGTCGACGTTCCGCCCCCTCTCCTTGGCGATCGTCGCCACCCAAGCGAGCGTGTCATTCAGGATTTTCTCAGACATCGGGTCCGCGGGTTCCTTAACCTTCTTTTTCTCCTCCTCGGCCTTCTGTCCCTTCTCTTTCTTGAGCCCTTCTAAGATGTCCTTTAAGGAGTCCCGGTTGTTGCCGGGGCTTTCCCCCATTTCGACCGGGTGAGCGGCTCCGATGTTTGTCGACGGAGCCATGGCCGCCACATGCGCGGCGAGCGTGATGAAGACCCCCGCCGAACCCGCGCGAGAACCGGAAGGGGCGACATAGACAATTACCGGCACCTTGGCGTTCATGATCTTCTTGACGATCATACGGGTGGACGTTAGGAGGCCACCTGGCGTGTCGAGCTCGATCACAAGCGCGGAGGACTGTTCGCTCTCCGCCCGGTCGATCGCATCCATGATGTATTCCGCGGTGACGGGATTGATGATGGAATCGTCGATTGTGAGGATGGGAATGGCCGGCGCCGGATCGGCGTCGGGGGCGAGTGCCGCGCCGAACACCGTCAGGACGCACGGAAGAAGGACAAACCCGCGATTGAACCGGCGGCTCACGCGCCACAGATAACACAGGCGGAAATCCTTGGAAACTCTGTTCACCACGGTCCTCCACCGCCCCTACGTCTTCCTCTTTCTTCTCTCCTTTCTCGTGATCGGGATCCTGAACCGCGGCCCCGGCCGCACCCTTCTCTTTCTGACGCTCGGATTCTCCATCGCCTTTCTCTCGGAGGTCTCCTCCATCCGGAACGGTTTTCCTTACGGGATGTACCATTACGTCTACGAAAACCTTCGGGGCGAGCTGATGCTCTGGGGCGTCCCCCTGTGGGACTCTCTGTCCTATTCGTTCTTGGCGTACGCGGCGTATGAGTATGGGGATTTTTTTTGGCGGGTACGAGGGGGCGATTCCCGTATCGCCACGACATTCATCGCCGCCCTCCTCATGGTCGCCATCGACGTCGTCGTCGACCCCCTGGCCGTCCAAGGCGAGCGCTGGTTCCTGGGGCGCATCTTCTATTACCCGGACGGAGGCGAGTATTTCGGCGTGCCGCTGACGAACTTCGGCGGGTGGCTGCTGGTCGCCCTCGCCATCCTCTCCGGCTACGGGCTTTTCGAACGGCTTGTCTTTAGGGATCCCCCGCCCCGCCGCGCGCCTTGGCTGGGCCCGGCGTTCTACTGGGGCATACTCGCCTTCAATTTCGCGATCACGTTTTGGATCGGGGAATGGAAGCTGGGGCTGATCGGCCTGGGACTTCACCTGGCCGTCCTGGCCGCCCTGGTCAGACGACTCTCTGCTCCTTCTTCTCCTCCCCGTCGAAGGATAGAACTTTAGGCGTCCCGTCAACGACGGTCTCGATGTGGACCGGGCGTTTCCAGAGGCGCTGGAGGTTCTTCAGGACCTCCCAGGCCCAGTCCATCCGCAGGTCCGTGCCGTCGTGCTGGTGCTTGAGCGTCAATTCCCCCCGGTTGAAGGCGTTGCCTTCGACCACGTCGATGCGCGGCTGTCCCATGTTGGTGAGCCGCTGCAGGAGTTTCGCCTTCACCTTCCTGAAATCCCTGTCAACGATCTCGTAGCTCTTGGAGGCCGAATTGTAGCCGTACATGAAGAGTTTCTGCTGGTGGCAGAACTCCTCGTCCAGAAAGGCGTCCAGAAACGTGACGTCGTTGTAGAGCCTGCGAATCTCAAAAATCTTTTCCCGGCCGCGCCCGAGCTTCTTGTCCCAGGCGAGTTTTTCCTTCAAATTCTCGCAGCGCTCGTAGTCGGCGCCGAACTTGCCCTTGTTCCAACGGTCCTCGATCGACCGGAAAAGCTCCATGCCGATCTTGTAGGGATTGAGCCGTCCGGGCCCGGGCGAGACGGTTCCCGAATGGTGATCGGCGTAGTCGATGATCTCGGAATCGTTCAGGACCTTCGTCGTCATGATCTGCGAGTGGTGGTAGGCGGCCCAGCCCTCGTTCATGATCTTGGTCAGCCCTTGCGGGGCGAAGTAATAGGCCTCCTCGCGGATCATCCAGAGAACGTCCCGCTCCCAGCGCTCCAGGGGGGCGTGCTCCCCCAAGAACAGCAGAACGTCCCGCTCCGGCTGCTCCGGGAATTTTTTCAGCTTCTTCTGTTTTTCGGCCTTGTCGCGCTGGGCGTCCAGAAACGCCTTGGGATTGACGTACTTGTCCATGTAGTCCTTGCTCGGAAACTTGCGGATCTCGATCTCTTCCTCTTCGTCCTCCTCCTCATGGGGCTGCTCGGGGCGGGGAATCGCGAGTCCCACCTGCCGGAGGTCGATCAGGTTCTCGAGGGTCAGGCAGGCGTCGATGAAGTTCTCCACCGTTTCCAGGCCGTATTTGTTGATCATCCGCATGACCTTGGAACGGTGGTTTCCCATCTCGTCGATCATCTTGCGGTTGGTGCCCGCGTAGTAGACGTTGTTCTTGAAAAAATCCGAATGGCCGTAGACGTGCGCCATGACCATCTTCTGGTCCACCATGCCGTTGGAGTGCAGCAGGTAGGCGTAGGACGGGTCGTTGTTGATGACCATCTCGTAGATCTTCGTCAGGCCGTAGGCGTAGCTCTTGCTGATGTGCTCGTACTCCATCCCGAACCGCCAGTGCGGGTAGCGGCTGGGGAAACCCCCGTAGGAGGCCACGACGTTCATCTGGTGCCAGTCGAGGACTTCGAAGAGGACTTCAAAGAAATCCAGGCCCGCGGCCCGGGCATGTTCCCGGATCTCGTCGCGGGCTTTCGCTAGTTCGGGTGTCAGTGACATAAATGTACGGGCGGGGTTACCCCGCCCCTACCTACCTTTCCCCAAGAATTCCTTGATCGACGCGTAGATCGCGTCCCGGGACGAAATCTTGGACGTGATCACCTTCTCGTCGGACGGAAATTTCTCCAAAAGGTCATTGAGAAACTGGCCGCTCCCGTACTCGCTCTCCACCTGGCCGTAGCAAAAGACGTTGGCCCGCGGCAAAATCTCCTCGTTCAGTATTTTCAAGCATTCCTGGGTGTCGCTCCCGGACCAGTTGTCGCCGTCCGAAAAGTGAAAGGGGTAAACGTTCCAGTCGGCCGCGTCGTAGTCGCTCTTCAGCATCTCCAGGCAGAGCTTGTAGGCCGAGGAGATGATCGTTCCGCCCGACTCCCGGGTGCGGTAGAAGGTGTCGCGGTCGACCTCCCGCGCGACGGCGTCGTGGACGATGTAGCGGGTGGCCAGCGCCTTGTAATGGGACCGGATCCACGCGTCGATCCAGAAGGTCTCGATCCGGACGATCTCCTTCTGCTCGGCGCCCATCGAGCCCGAAACGTCCATCATGTAGACGATGACCGCCTTGCTCTGCGGCCGTGGCGTCACCTTGCGGACGCGGTAGCGGCGGTCCTCACGGGCGGGAATGATTCGGGGATGGGCCGAGTCGTAGGTCCCCGCCGCGATCTGCCGCTTCAAGGCCTGCCGGTAGGTGCGCTTGAAATGACGGAGTGATTCGGGCCCGGCGTTGGAGATCCCGGCATAGCGCGCCCGCTCGGTCTCCAGTTCCGAGTCGCCCTTCGGCTGGATTTTGGGAAGCTCCAGCTCCTCGCCCAGGAGCTGGGCCAGGTCGTCGAAGGAGACGTCGACTTCCAAAATATGGTCGGCCGGATCGCTGCCGGCCTTTTTGCCGTGCCCCTCTTCGTCGTCGACGCCGATGGTCTGTCCGGGCTCGCCGTCCCCCTGCCCCACCCCGCCCATTTGGCGGGGATCATGGGCCAGGTGCGGAATCTCGATCTGCGGAAGCGGGATGCTGACCAGGTCCTTTCCCTCGCGGCCGATCAGTTCGCCCCGGGTGATGAATTTCTTCAGCTCCTGTTTGATCTTGCCGCGGATGATTTGCTTGAAACGGGCGTGGTCGGTGTCAATCTTAACAAACATTAAATTCCCTTCCCCAGGGGAGGCAGCCCGGAACCGGCTTTGCTGGGCCGGGCGTCGGAAGGGGGCGGAGCCCCCTCCGAGGTTTTATGCGTGCCCTTTCACGTCTCCCCGCGCGAAGATGCTCGCCACGAAGTTCAGCACGTCGGTCGCGCACACCTCGCAGTAGGCGTTGTTTTTGATCAACCGGCTCTTGACGATATCGATCTTCTCCTGCGTCTGCCGGTCGACGACGTTGGTCACCAGGCTCGTCAGCTTGATCGTGTCCTTCTGATCCTCGAACAGCTTCAATTCGAGCGCCTTGTGCAGCCGCTCGTTCGTCTTGTAGTTGAAGGTCTTTCCCTCGAGCGATAGGGCGCCGATGTAGTTCATGATCTCGCGCCGGAAATCGTCCTTCCGGCTGTCCGGGATGTCGATCTTCTCCTCGATGGACCGCATGAGCCTCTCGTCCGGCTCCTCGTACTGGCCCGTGTACTTGTTCCGCACCTTCTCGCGCTGCGTGTAGGCCTTCACGTTGTCGATGTAGTTGCCGCAAAGCCGGCTGATGGCCTCCTCGTCCGCGGAGATCGCCCTCTGGACCTCGTTCTTGACGATGTCCTCGTACTCGTCCTTGACGATGGTCAGGAGCTCCCGGAAGCGCTTCCGCTGGTCCTCGTTCTTGATGAGCGAATGGTGCCTGAGCCCGCTTTCCAGCTCGTTCAAGACCATGAAGGGATTGACGCAACCGCCGGACCGGTCGGAGACGAGCGCGTTCGAGATCTTGTCCTGGATGTAGCGCGGGCTGATGCCGTCCAAGCCTTCGTGCGTCGCCTCCTTGCGGAGCTCCTTGACGTTGTCCTCCGTGAATCCGGTCAGCGTCTTGCCGTCGTAAAGTTTGAGCTTCTGCAGGAGCGTGAGGTTCGCCTTTTTGGGTTCCTCGAGGCGCGTCAGGATGGCCCACATGGAGGCCATCTCGATCGTATGCGGTGCGATGTGCTTGCCCCGGATCCTCTGGGGGTTGAAGTCGCGCTCGTAGATCCTTTTTTCCTGGGAGAGCTTGGTGATGTACGGGATGTCGATCTTCATCGTCCGGTCGCGCAGGGCCTCCATGTACTCGTTGTTCTGAAGCTTGCGGTATTCGGCCTCGTTGGTGTGGCCCAGGATCACCTCGTCGATGTCCGTCTGAGCGAACTTTTTTGGCTTGATCTTGTGCTCCTGCGACGCGCCCAGGAGGTCGTAGAGAAAGGCGACGTCCAGTTTGAGGATCTCGATGAACTCGATGATGCCCCGGTTGGCGATGTTGAACTCGCCGTCGAAGTTGAACGCGCGCGGGTCCGAGTCCGAGCCGTACTCCGCGATCTTCCGGTAGTTGATGTCGCCGGTCAGCTCGGTCGAGTCCTGATTCTTCTCGTCTTTGGGTTGGAAGGTGCCGATGCCCACGCGGTCCTTCTCCGAGAGCACGAGCCTTTTCACGCGGATGTGCTTCATCATCTGGGCCCAGTCGCCCTGATAGAAGGCCATGAGCTCCCGGAACATGAACCGGCACGGAGGGCAGAGGTCGCCCTCGATGTGGATGCGCCGGTCCTCGGCCAGCTTCTCGTTGACCTTCTGGAGGATCTTGACGCGCATCTCGGTGGGAATGAGACGAAGCGGCTCCTCGTGCATGGGACAGGGGATCTCCTCCGCGCTCCCGAAAAGATGGCCGCTCTCGAGTCCGCTTCTCTTCCACACAAAGGTGTAGAGGGCCCCCTCGGGCGTGCGGGAATAGGCCTCCATGCCTTTCTTAAGGAGACGCGCGATGGTGCTTTTGGCGCTCCCGACGGGGCCGTGAAGGATCAAAACCCGCTTCTCGGGCCCGTAGCCCTTCGCGGCGGCCTTGAACATGTTGACGAGCTTCATGAGGGGGATGTCGAGACCGAAGACGGCGTCCTTTCCGTTCTCGAAGGGGTCCTGAAAGAAGTGGTAGCGTATGATTTTCTTCTTGTGCTCGGTGTATTCCTCGGAGCCGTGGGAGAGGATCATGTCGTAGATCCTCTGAAATGCGGTCCGCGCCGTGTCCGGACTCTTCTGCACGAGGGAGAGGTAGTCCTCGAAAGTCCCTTCCCAGGCGAGCTCCTGATACCCCTTGATATCGTGAAGCTCCTGGACGAGGCGCATGATGTCGGTCTGCTCCATAATAAGATTCTCCTTCAAAGTTCTCTTCGACGAACTTTTGAATCATTCTGATTGTGCGTGAAGATTGAGAAAGAGCGGCGGCGGCGAAAGTCGTGCTCTATGGTGAAAGTATAACAACAAGCGCGGGGTGTGTCTATTCCCTCGAACGTTCTCTTATGACGCGGAAGGCTACGGGGCCTTGGGGTCGGCGACTTTTTCGAGCTCGAGGTCGCGCACGCGGCTCCGGATGATGTGCGTCAGGATTTTGTTACGTTCCACGCGCGCAAAGAGGCGGCGGATGTCATAGTAAAGGCTCGGATCCTGCAGGAACGCCCCGACGGTCCCTTCCCCGCGATTCACCTTTTGCACGATCTGGCGGAGTTCTTTTGACGCACCCTTCAACTCCTTGGCCATCTCGGCGAAATCACGGCCGACGGGCCTCGTCTCCGATTCGTAGACCAGGGTGTGGAGAAGTCCCTGCCCGCCCTTGACCTCGTCCAGGACGTCGGTCAGCGTTTTGGCCGCCTTGTCGATGTTTTCGATGAACACCCCGCTCTTCTCCACGATTTGGGCGAACGACGGCCTCTCCTGCGAAGGAAGAAAGTCGCCGTCCTGGAGGATCTCGTGGGGCGGTGTACCCAGGCTCAAGGAGATGTACTTGTCGCCCAGGAGCCCCTGCGTGCTGATCTCGGCGATCGAGTCCTTGCGGATACGGTCCTGGAACTCCCTGTTGATGTTGAGGCGCACGCGGACCTTCTTGTCGCCGAGCTCATCCGCGAATTCGACCTTCTCGACCATGCCGACGTTCATCCCCGCGAGCTGGACTTGGGCCCCGATCCGCAGCCCGCTGATGTCGGTGAAGTTGGTGACGAGGCCGTATTGTCTCTTGAACAGCTGCTTTTCGCTGCCCAAAAGGAAGATGATGCCCATCGCGAGAAAAACCCCCGCAAAGACGAAGATGCCCACCTTGACCGGCGCCGATTCACGCTTTTGCATGGTTTCTCACCTTTGAAGACGTTGGCTTACGGATCTTCGAAATCACCTGAGGCGTCTCCACGTCCCCCATGTCGCCCTTGATGAAACCCTGGACGACGGGGTCGTCCGAGTTCTTGACCTCGGCCTTGGAACCGACGAACCGGATCTTACCATCGTAGAGCAGGGCCAGTCGATCGCTGATGTAGAAGGCGGACTGGATGTCGTGCGTGACGACGATCGACGTGACGCCCAGTTTTTTTTGAAGATTGATGATCACGTTGTCGATCCGGCGCGTATTGGTCGGATCGAGTCCCGTGGTCGGCTCGTCGTAGAGGATGACCTCCGGGCTCGTCGCGATCGCGCGGGCGAGCGAGACGCGCTTTTTCATGCCGCCCGAGAGGTCCGAGGGCGCCATTTCCTCGATGCCCGGAAGACCGACGAGCTCGAGCTTTTCGGCCACGATGCGGGCGATCTCCTCCTCCGTATGTTGAAAATGCTCCCGCAGCGGATAGGCCACGTTCTCCTTCACGGAGAGCGAATCGAAAAGAGCCCCGCCCTGAAAGAGCATGCCCACCCGGCGGCGGACGCCCAAGATCTCCTCGTCGGTCATGTCCACGACGTCCTTGCCGTCGAAGAGAATCTTGCCGGCGTCTGGAAACATGAGTCCCAACAGCATCTTGAGCATGACGGTCTTGCCCGAGCCGCTGCCTCCCAGGACCGTGATGGTCTCGCCCTTCTCGATCTTGAGGTTGACGCCCTTGTAGATCTTCTTCTCCCCGAAGGATTTTTCGAGACCGATGAATTGGATAAAGCTCATAAAAGGATCAACAGTTTGGTCAGGAAAAAATCCGCGATGAAAACCATCAAGGAGGAGATGACGACGGCGTAGGTCGTCGACTTGCCGACCCCTTCGGTTCCTCCGGTCGTCTTCAGACCCTGATAACAGGCGATGAGCCCGATGAAGAAACCGAAAAAGAGCGTCTTCACAAGGCCCGAAAAGTAGTCCTCCATTTCGACGGTCTTCCGGACCTGGTCGAAGTAGAACCGTGCGGTCACGCCCGCCTCCATGATGGTGATCCACATCCCTCCGATGACGCCGATGATCGAGCCGATGGTGGAAAGAATCGGCGCCGCGAGGGTCAGCGCCAAGACGCGCGGGAGCACGAGCTTGTGGACGGGATTCGCCCCCAGGGCCTGAATCGCCAGCACCTGTTCGGTCACGACCATGGATCCCAGTTCCGCCGCGATTCCCGCGCCCACGCGCGCCGCGAGCATGAGACACACCAGGACGGGCCCGAGTTCGCGGGCGATGGCGAGCCCGATCACCTGGCCGATGTAGATCTTGAGACCGAAGCGGCCCAGACCGACCGCGAATTGAAGGGCGAAGACCATGCCCGTGAAGACGGAGATGAGGCTGATCAGGCTCATGGATTTGACGCCGACGAACTGGCACTGCTCGATGAAGGCGCGAAGGGGGAATGGGTAGCGAAAGAGGCAATAGAGGGTCTGGACCGCGAGCATCCAGAGCCCTCCCAGGTAATCGAAGAATTGAAGGGTGTTGGTTCCGACCTTGCCGAAGAAGTCCAGCCACGTCCGTTCGAGGGCCTCATGCGAGGACTCGATGATCTCCTCGTGGATCTTCTTGTTACCGCGTTTTGAAACCACGGAGATAGCCCTCAAAGTCGTTCACCCCCCGGCCGAACGTCTCCGGCGGGGCGAAGTAGGAAAAATCGTAGAGGCAAAAATTCTTTTTCATGACGGCGACGGACATCTTGAGGGGCACGCCGTCCACGTCCCCGCTCCCGTCGACCCGGAGGGCGCTCCGTCCGTCCAGGGTCATCGCCCTCTCGGACGCGATCTTGGGGCGCTGAAACCGTTGAAAAAGTTCGCGCGCCAGCCGGTTCAGGGGGGCGTCGTCGTACTTGGGGCCGCAGAGGGCGTCGACGACGATCGTGGCCCGGATCGGGTCGTTCTCATAGACGAGCTGTTTGAGAAGGCGTTTCGGAGATTTCCAAGGCGCCGGAAGCCGGGGCGCGTCAAAACTCCCCCCGCCCGTATAGGCCGTTCCGTTATTGTACTTCGTGATCCCTCCACGCCGGTCGATCCCAAAACAGGCCGGTCCTATCAGGAGCAAGATCAGTATCCCCCACCGCCAACGAGTCATTAAAGCAAAAGTATCTGAAATCATTGATTGTTTCAATCTCCATGATAAAAGACCCTGTAACCCCATGATTTCGAAGAACCTCCTCGAGGTCCGGAACCGAATCGCGGCGGCGGTACGACGTGCCGGACGGAAGGCCTCGGACATCACGCTGGTCGCCGTTTCCAAAGGCCAACCGGTTGAAAAGATCCTCGAGGCGATCGCCGCGGGACAGCGGGATTTCGGCGAAAATTACGCTCAGGAATTATTGGACCACCTTCCGGTCGGCGATGTGCGCTGGCATTTTATCGGTCACTTGCAACGCAACAAGGTGAAGCAAATCATCGGCCGCACGGCCCTCATCCACACCGTCGACTCCCCGGAACTCGCCCTGGAGATCGACAAACGCGCCGCCGCCATGGGCAAGATCCAGCCGGTCCTGATCGAACTCAACCTGCACGGCGAGGCCTCCAAGACCGGTCTCGCCCCGGACCGCGCCGAGATGCTTGTCTCCGAGATGAACCGTCTGCCGCACGTCGAATTGAGAGGGCTCATGACGATCCCGCCCGCGACGGAAGACGCCGAGGAGGCGCGCCCCTCCTTCCGGCTCCTTCGCGAGATTCGTGATGCATTGAACCGGAAAAACGTCTATAAACGCCCGCTCGCCGACCTCTCGATGGGGATGACGCAGGACTTTGAGGTCGCCATTGAGGAAGGCGCGACCTTCGTCCGGGTCGGCACGGGGATTTTCGGTGAACGGCAAAAAATTTAGAATCTCATTCATCGGCGGCGGGAACATGGCGGAGGCCCTCATTTCCGGGCTCCTCGCCCGCAAGGTCTTCAAACCCGGCGAGATCGGCGTCCACGAGCCGGACGCCGCGCGCCTCAAGAAGCTCAAGTCCAGGCACAAGATCGTCTCCCTCCCCTCCAACGCGGAGCTGACGCGCGTCTCCGGCACGATCCTGCTCGCCGTCAAACCCCAACAGATGGGCGCGGTGCTGGACGAAATCCGCGGCTTACTGACGTCCAAACACCTGGTGCTCTCCATCGCGGCCGGCCTGGACACCGGGTATTTCCGGTCGCGGATTCCCGAAAACGTTCGGCTCATCCGGATCATGCCGAATCTCTGCTCCATGATCGGCGAGGGCGCCGCAGCCCTCTATGCGGCGCCAGGAACGACGTCCGGAGACAGGGCCGTGGCGAAAAGGATCTTTTCGGCCTCCGGCAAGGCCGTCTTTGTCGATCGCGAGGATCTCCTGGACGTCGTCACCGCCGTCTCCGGCAGCGGACCGGCGTTCGCCTTCCTCTTTTTGGACGCGATGATCGAGGCGGGCGCCGCGCGCGGGCTGCCGGCGGCCCTGGGGAGGGAGTTGGCGGCGCAGACCTTGATCGGCGCGGCCAAGATGACGGCTTTGGCGAAGGACACCCTCCCGGAGATGATCGCCCGCGTGGCATCCAAGGGCGGGACGACGGAGGCGGGACTCAAGGTCTTGGAATCCGTGAATTTCCGGCGAATCGTCGACGAAACCATCGGGGCGGCGACGGAACGGGCGAGGGAGCTCCGATGCACGTCCTAGGCCTCCTACTGCTCGCCATCGCCCGCATCCTCCGTCTCCTCATCAACCTCTACACCTTTGTGGTGGCGGCGGCTGTGATCGTGAGCTGGGTGAACCCCGACCCCACCAACCCGATCGTCCATTTTCTCCGTCAGGTCACGGAGCCTGTCTTCTCCCGGGTGCGTCGCTTTTTGCCCCGGGCGGCGTTCCAATGGCGGATCGATGTCTCGCCCATCCTCGTCTTCGTCCTGCTCATGGCCGTGGATACCATCGTGGTAGGGCTCTTATTCGACTTTGCGGCGCGATTTCGTTGATGCATCCGCCTGAATACGGTGATTCTTGCATGAGGAAATAAATGGTGACAAAAGTCCCATATAGGTGGGAGAATAGTCTCCACAGGAGTCTCACGTGGTCGATCGATTGGTAAAAATCGATTCGGGCTTGAACCGGGTTCTGGAAACCCGCGACGACCAAGGACGCGGCGGCGGACAGCAGCAGGAAGACGACGAGAAGGACAAGAAAAAGAAGGACAAATTCGACAAGGGAAAACCGTTTTGGAAGCGCCTGATCCCGGACGCGGAAGGACAGCCCGGACGATCCGCCCGGGCGAGGCTGGCCTCGGGTGAAAAGCCGAACCCCCTCCAGCTCCGGCAGGACGCCCTGCTGGGGAAATCCTCGGACGAGGACGTGACGGACGAGGAGGAAATGAGCATCACCTTGAGCCGACGCATCTTGGTGCTCTGGGGCGTGGTCGACCTCGACGGCAAGCCTCGCATTCAAGTGATCATCACTTACGCGGTCGTCGCGGCCGTCATCGCCGTCTCGATGATCCTGATTTTCGGGATCCTGTTCCGAGGGACATAAGAAATGACCGTCAAGGAGCAAACATCCTCGTTCGAGCCGAAACCCTTCGGGCGGTATGTCCTGTTGGAGAAGCTCGCTGTCGGCGGCATGGCCGAGATCTACAAGGCCAAGACCTACGGCGTGGACGGGTTCGAAAAGCAACTCGCCATCAAACGCATCCTCCCCCACTGCGCGGCGGACGGCGAGTTCATCAAGATGCTCGTGGACGAGGCGAAGCTCACCGTCCTCCTCTCCCACGCCAACATCGTGCAGGTCTACGACCTGGGCAAGGTGGGAGACGACTACTTCATCTCCATGGAGTTCATCCACGGCACGAATCTCCGGGAGGTCATGACGCGCCAGCGTGAACAGGATGAAAGGCTCTCCGAGGAGGTCGCCGTCTACATCATGAGCGAGATCTGCAAAGGTCTCGATTACGCCCACCGCAAGACCGACAGCCAGGGCAACCCCTTGAACATCGTCCACCGGGACATCAGCCCGCAGAACATCCTGATCTCGTTCGAGGGCGAGGTAAAGATCGTCGACTTCGGCATCGCCAAGGCCGCGATGAACGTCAGCCACACGATGGCAGGGATCCTCAAGGGCAAGGTCGCCTACATGTCGCCCGAGCAGGCCCTCGGAAAACCGATCGACCATCGCACCGACATCTTTTCCGCGGGCGTGCTCCTGTATGAGATGCTCACCGGCGACAAGCTCTTCTCCGGCGAGACGCAATTCGAGGTCTTGAACCAGATCCGCACGACCCGCATCAACACGCTCATGCTTCCGGACCACATCCCGGGGCCGCTCAAGGCCGTGCTCGCCAAGGCGCTGGCCTACAACGCCAAGGACCGCTACCAGAGCGCGGGGGATTTCCAGCTCGACCTGACGAAATACCTCTATTCCTCCTACATCGATTTCTCCCCGCGGCAACTGGCCGGTCTCCTCACGCGCCTCTTCGAAAGCGAGATGAAGAGGAAGGAGCAGCCGGTCCAGCTGGACGAAAAGACCCGCTCCGTCATGATCAAGCAGGCGGAGACGGAGAACATCGTCGTCCACAACCCCGTGCCGGCAGCCAAACCCGCCGAAACCCGCGTGGCGGAGTCGACCGGGAAGGTCCCACAGGACACGGCCGTCTCGGGCCTCTACGCCGTCCCCACCGAGCGTCAAAAAAAGAGGCCCTGGGCCTTGATCGCGGGCGCGCCGGTCCTGATCCTGCTCGTCGCCTACCTGGGCTACACGTTCCTATTCAAGAAAGCCGGGCCGAGACCGGCCCCGACGACCGTCACGACGCCGAGCACGCCCGAGGAGGAAACCGCCATCGACGTGGGTTCCATGGAGATCGAATCCGACCCCGCAGGCGCGAAGGTACTCGTGAACGGGAACGATACGGGTTTGGTGACGCCGGCCAAGCTCGCAAAACTCACATTGGGCGAGGAGTACCAGATCAAGATCGAGAAAGAGAACTACAAGGAGGTGAGCCGCGCCGTGGCGGTCACCTCCGAGGAACCCATCAAGATCCGTGAAACGCTGGCGGCGCTCCCCAAGGGCGTGATCGAAATCACGTCCAATCCGCCGGGGGCGAGAATCCTCTTCAACGACCAGGACACGGGGCTCGTCACGCCCCAGAGGCTGGAAAATCTGGAGATCGCCAAGACCTACAACATCAAGCTCACGGCGCCCAACCACTACGACTGGTCGGGAACCGCGGAGGTGAAGGGTTTCGACCCCGTCGCCGTCACGGCCGCCCTGACGCCGGTGCCGCCGCCGGTCCCGGAGACACCTGCCCTCCCGACCACTCCGGAAGTCCCGGCCACGCCGACGACGCCGGAGGTCACGACGCCCCAAACCCCGACGGAGCCGGCGGCGCCGGTGACAACGACCCCGGTGATGCCGACGGAGCCCCCTGTCACGACGACGACTCCGACGACGCCGCCGGTCACGCCGACAACACCGCCTGCCGTCGCGACCGGAAGGCTCAGCGTGACCTCCGACCCCTCCGGGGCCAAGGTCTTCTTGAACGGAGAAAATACGGGGCGCACGACGCCCACGACGCTCGAAGAGCTTATGCCGGGCAAGAGGGTCAACGTGGCCCTGATCCAAAAGGGTTATGAGGATTGGAGACGGACGGTCACGGTCGAGGGGGACCGGACCGTCCCCGTGTACGCCGCCCTCAAGAAGGAGCCGTCGGCAACCCCGGCCCCGCCGCCCACGCCGCCACCGGCCCCTCCAAAGGAAACCAAGCCCAAGGAAACCAAACCACAGGAAACCAAGAGGGAAGAAATCGTCAAGAAGCCGGCAGAAAAGCCCTACACGCCGCCGCCACCACCACCTCCCACGCGCACGCCGGTCGAGGAAAAGCCGGTCGCGACCGCCGGCAAACCCGGATCCCTCGCGGTGACATCGGACCCCTCGGGCGCGGACGTTTACGTCAATTCCGAGTACAAGGGGAAAACCCCGCTCCGGGTGAACGACGTCTCCCCCGGAACGGTCAAGGTCGCCGTCAGCAAGGACGGTTACATGCGGCAGACGCAGATCGTGAAGATCGGCCCCGGCGAGAACAAGTCGACCGGCACGATCAAACTGGGCGGCATGTTCGGCGAAATCTACGTCAATTCGTCGCCGCCGCGGGCGACCGTCATCTTCGACGGATCGATCACCAGCAAGACGCCCGTCACCATCCGGAAGGTCCCACGCGACCAGAAACATACGATCCGCATCAAGCTGGACGGCTACCGCGAATGGGAGACCTCCGTGAGTTTGAGCGACAAGGATTCCAAGAGATTCGACGTGCAACTCGAGAAGAACTAACAAGGAGAACCGATCCATGTCCGACGACACCAAACAGGCCGCAACCGAAGCCGCCCCCGTCGATTTTGACACTCAGTTGTTGAACGTCGAAGGCGCCGACAAGGATGTCGTTTTTCAAAGAAAATGCCAACTCGTCGTCTTGAGTTCCTCCGCAAAAGGCAAAAAGCTCGACCTGAACCGTCCCGTCACCCGGATCGGCAAGAAGGAGGACAACGACCTCGTCCTCGATGAAAAGACCGTCTCCCGCAATCACGTCGAGATCGTCCAGACCGAGGACAGCTACCTCCTCAAGGACCTGGGGAGCACCAACGGCACCTACATCAACGACATCCGCGTCAAGGAGGCCTACCTCTCGCCCGGGGACATCATCCGTTTGGGCACGGTACGCGCGGAGTTCGTGGCCTTCGACGAAAAGGTCCAGATCGAACCGTCCACCAAGACGGAGTTCGGCCCCCTGCTCGGCCGCTCGCGTCGGATGCGCCAGATTTTCAGTCTTCTGGAGAAAATTTCCCCCACGAACGCGACGGTCCTGATCGAGGGTGAAACCGGCACCGGCAAGGACCTGGTCGCCCGCGCCATCCATCAGAACAGCCCGCGCAAGAACAAGCCCTTCGTCGTCTTTGACTGTTCCGCGGTGGCCCAGAATCTGATCGAGAGCGAGCTCTTCGGCCACGTGAAGGGCTCCTTTACCGGCGCCGTCGGCACCCGCAAGGGCGCCTTTGAGGAGGCCCACGGCGGCACGATCTTTCTGGACGAAATCGGTGAGCTTGCCATCGACCTGCAGCCCAAACTCCTGCGCGCCTTGGAGCAGCGCGAAATCAAAAAAGTCGGTTCGAACGAATCGAATCCCATTGACGTCCGGGTGGTGTGCGCGACCAACCGGAATCTAAAAAAGGAGGTCTCGGAGAACCGCTTCCGGCAGGACCTCTACTACCGGCTCTCCGTCGTGAAGATCAACCTGCCGCCGCTCCGCGAGCGCCCGGACGACATTCCCTTCCTGATCGAAAAACTCTTGGCCAGCGGCCGCTTCAACGTCGACTCCGAGGGCAAGTTGAAAGTCACCCGCGTCGAGGACGACGCCCTCAAGATGCTCACGCGCTACCAGTGGCCGGGGAACGTCCGGGAGATGGTGAACATCCTGGAGCGCATCGTGCCCATGGTGGACGGCAACGTCATCACCGGCAAGGACGTTTCGTACATCTTCGAGGAGATGGAAAAGGACGAAGAGGCGACCGAACGGATGAGCGTGGACATGGGCCTGCCGTTCAAGGAGGCCAAGCAGAAGATCGTTGAGTCGTTCGAAAAGGACTACCTGGCCGCCCTGCTCCGGCGGAACAACTACAACATTTCCAAGACGGCCCGCGAGGCGGGCATCGACCGCAAGCACATCCGCAACCTGCTCAAGAAGTACGGAATCATCGGCGAGGACGTGCCGGAAACCGAGGACGAATGATCAGCGCGGCGACCGCGTCCCGCGGAACGCTCCTGTGGGGCGCGCCGGAGAGGCCGGGCGGGTCTGAGCCGTGGGACGGGCCGTGGGTCTCGCGGCCTGGGCCGCTTGAGCGGCCTGCATCTGGGCCACGCGCTTTTTCAAATCCATGTTGCGCTTGAGGGC
Organism: bacterium; assembly: GCA_035454885.1. Classification (NCBI taxonomy): domain Bacteria; species bacterium. The sequence goes on along the minus strand of DATIGE010000041.1, from coordinate 7,863 downwards.
GATGACGAGCGACCGGGCCCGGTTGGCCCACAGGTTCCGGCCGTTGGGATCGAGGAGAATCGCGCTCCTGAAATCGTCGGCGGCCTTCTTGTAGTTCTTGTGGCGGAGATAAATCTCGCCCCGGTTCACGTGGCAGCAGAGCTCCTTGGGATTGATCCGGAGCGCCCGCGTGTAGGAGACGACCGAGTCCACGTACTTGCCCATCTTCTGGTAAACGCCCCCCAGGGCCGTGTGGTAGTAGGCGTTGACGCTGTCCAAGATCGAGAGGGTCTGGAAGATCTGCTGGGCCTCCTGATACCGCCCGTACTTGTACTTGACGTAGCCGATCTCCGCGAGCCGCCCGAATTTCTTCTTGGGGAGCCCCACCAGGTCCGCAACCGAGATCTTGTGGTTCAGAAATTTGTAAAAGACTTCGGTCAGGTAACGGCGGCGTTCGGGGTTGGGGTCGAGGACTTTTCCTTTTTCTTCGTCCGAAAAGGCATGTCGCGTCTCGTCGCGGGGCATAGATTACGACGCCTTGAAATTGGCGATGGTTCCGCGGAGGGACTCGTTCAGGGACTTGCCGAGCGAGTTCGCGCTCGTCATCACCGTCTCGTACCGGTTCATCTCCTTCTGCATGATCTGGAAGAGATTCATCACGTCCGCCTGAGTGCGCGAGAACTCCATGTTCGTCTTCATCATGTCGACCTGGGTCAGGCCGTCCTTCTTGAAGCCTTTGAGATCGAGGTCCGCTTGAAGCTTGTCCAGGATCCCCGTCTGCTCCTTGTAGACGGTCAGCATCTGACCGATCTTGTTCATCGAACTTTGGGCGTTCTTGTAGGTCATGGCGAGAAGGACGCTCTCCGGATCGCCGCCCCGGCTCGCCAGCATCAGGAGTTCCTGGTACTTCTTCTTCTGCTCGTTGTTCATCTGAACCATCTGCCCGGTCATGTACTGGTCGATCACGTCCACCGTGCCCGACTTGCCGTTCCCGAACAGGTCGGGGTTGTTCTTGACCGCTTCGTCGATGTAGCTCTGGACCTCTTTTTCCAAACTTTCGAGATTCCCGTCGTCCGACTGCGTCTGGATCAGGGCCGAACGCTCCCGGCGCCATTCGGACAGGGCGGACTGCTCGTCGCTGCTCAACGCGGTCACAACGGGCGCGTTGTCGTAGTGGACGTATTCGGGGATCTCGGCCGCCGCGGTCTTGATCTCGGGGCGGCTCGTTATCTCCAGGAGACGGGCGCTCTGGTTCGCCAAAAAGGAGATGACGCTCTCGCGGCTCAGGGACGCCACCTCAGGGATCTGCAGTTGCTGGATCAGCCCGTCGGTCGTGACGATCTGATCCGCCGGCAGGGGAACGACCTGGGGCCGGACCGTATCGCGTAACGTCGTGTTGGGTTGTTCAACGGCCATAAATTACTTCTTCTTCTGTTGTTTCATCAGGCGGATCTGTTCGCGCAACATGCGCGCCCGATTCGCCCATTTGTCCTCGCCCTTCGTGTCCAACGCGATCGCCTTGTCGAAATCCGCGATCGCCAGCTCAAAGACGCCGAGCTTGAAGTAAACCTCGCCGCGGTTCGTGAACGAGACCACGTCCGAGGGGTTCAGGTCCGCCGCCACCGAGTACTCGACGATCGCCTCAGCGTACTTCTCCTTGCGCTGGAAGGTCGCCCCCAGCATCTGGTGGAAGTAGTAGTTGTCGGGGTCGATCACCGTCAGCCCCTTGAAAAGCCTCTCCGCGCTGTCGTACTGCCCGACCCGGAACTGGTTGAAACCCAGCTCCGCGATCTGCATCAGCCTCTCCGGCGTGTATTGCGAGAGATCCGCCCAGGAGAGGTCGCCCGAAAGCATCTTGTCGACTTCCTTCTTGGCCTTCTCCAGATGCTCCGCGGGAACCTGCTTGAGGGCCTGCTCGACCTTGGGGACCCACGCCGCAATCACGTCCTCGATCATCTTCGGAACGCCTTCCTCGGGGGCCGCATCGACTTTGACGGCCTTGGTCGCCTGCGAAGGCGGCGGCGTCTTGGGTTCAGGGGTCTTCTTTTTTAGGGCCACTTGGCGCACCTCAATTCCCCCATTAAATACCACGCCCGGGCCAAAATGACAATCTTTTCGCCGTCTTACTCTACCAGCGCGACATCGCCGAGCCGATCTGTCCGTCCTTGCTGATGAATCCCTTGGTCGTGTTGCCGATCTCCTCCCGGGAGGTCAGCGTCTGTTGCAGGAAGTTCGCGATGGCCTGCCGGTTCATGCTGTAGATGTTCATCTGGCTGTTCACCTGGGCGAGCTTGGCGTTGTAGGACGGATCGTTCGTCTTGAGCGTGTCCAGGCTCTTGGAGAGGGCTCCCATCTGCTTCTCGTAGTTCTGCATGGCCTTGATCGTGGCGCTGCCCATGCCGATGACGATCTGGCTCGCCCGCTTGTCCAGCATGATGAGGGCCGTCTTGATGGCCTCGTAGTTGCCGCTCGCCGCCGCGCGGAGGAGCTTCTTGATGGCCTCGTCCGTCCGGCGCGCGTCGCTCCGGAGGGCGTTGCTCGTGGAGGCGATGGCGAGCGTCGTCCCCGAAAAATCGTTCATCGCGCTCGTGTGCAGGACGTTCGTGTTCCCGGTCACCGGGGCGCCCGCGTCCTCGGCCGAGGCCGTGCCCAGCGTCACACCGCCGTCCGCGCCTTGGGGGCCCTGGGTATAGGACGAGCCGCCCGCTGAGGCCGTATTCAATGTGACACCGCCGCCGGCGCCCGCCCCTGGAGCCGAGGCCGTCTTCGCGCTGCGCGTCGTGACCGGACCGCTCGGGGCCGGGGCCTCCTTCTTGGCGGATGACGTCTGAACCGTCGCGGATTTCGTCTCTACTTTCTTGTTGTTGTCGTACTCAACTCCCAGCTCCTTGGCAGCCTGGAAATGCATGATGGCATCGTTGATCTTAAGATAGGAAACCTGCAGATCCGCCTTCTGGACCAGGATCGCCTTGAGGTCGGCCGCGGCCGTCTTGATTTCGGCCTCGATCCGCTTCTTGTCGGCGGGCGAGGCCGCCGTCTTGAGCTGTTCCTGAAGCCCATCAAGGCGGGCCTTGAGTTCGGTTTCCTTCACCTTGACCGCCTCCAACTTCTTTGAAAACAGGGCGGTCGCCTGATTCTTGACGAGATCGACGTCGTTCTTGCCTTTCACGTCCAGGCCGATGGTCTTGAATTCCTTGTCCAGGTCGTTCCACAGGGCCGCGATCTCCTCGGGTCTCGCCTCCGGCGCCGCGCCATCGGTTCCCGCCGACTCGTTCGCCGACTGGACGCCAACTGTTTCCGCCGCCACCTCGGACTGAACGGCCTCCAAGGCCCCCAAATTCTCGATGATGTGATCACGCTGACGCTCGAACTGGGCCAACTCGCCTTCCTTGCCGCCCTTTTCCAGGAGGGAGGTAATCTTGGCGTCCAGGGTGTCCAGGGTCGCCTGCGCCTTCTCCACGAGGCTGTCGTTCGGCTTCACGTCCACTCCGGCCTGCTTAAGGGCGGTCTCCAAGCGCTTGCTGGCCGCCTTGAGGCGATGATGCCCCGACTGGTTCGTCGGGGCCTTGCCCTCGGCGGCCGTCGCGACGGTCGCGTTCTGGGGGAGCTTGACGTCGATGCTGTCGCCGGGGACGTCAAAAGCGGTCTGGGCCCGGTTCTTCTGGGCGTCCTTGTCCTGTTTCTCTATATCCTTCTGCGTGAGCGTCTGGATGCTGACGTTGACCGGATTGACCTGGTTGGTTGACATCTTACATTCCCCTTCAAATCGACCCCGCGTGCCGGGGCGAACACGAGGTTCGCCCCTACAACGGCAGCGTCGTTGTTACGACCACCGCGACTGCGTGGTCTTGATCCGGGCCATTGTGTCGCGCGCGCCCTTCTCCGTGTTGCCGATCTCTTCCATCATCGTCATGAGGTCCTTCAGATTGTTCGCGATCATCTGCCGCCCGCTGCTCAGTTGGTTCGCCTGCAGGTTCATCTGCGCCAGCTGCGGGGCCATGCTCTGAGTATTCCCCTGGCCGGCCAGGGCGCCCATCTGGTCCGAGAGCTGCTGCATCTGCCGGTCGTAGAGCTGCATCGCGCGCACGGTCTTCACCGCCGCGCCCGCGAGCGTCATCTTCGCCTTCTGGTTGCAGAGCGTGAGGGCCGTCTCCAAGACGTCCAGGTTGCCGGCCATGAGGGCCGCGAGGAGCTGGTTGATCATGGCGTCGATGGCGTGGCTCTTGCTGCGCGAGTCGCCGCCCATGGCGCCGATCGCGAAGCCGGTGCCCGTCAGGTCGCCCATGCCGCCGAACGAGGAAATGCCAAGTCCACCCCCGAATCCACCCCCGAACCCACCGCCGGCACCGCCTGCGCCGAAGCCTCCGGCTGCGTACTGTCCGGCGTAGCCGACATTGCCCCACGCAGCTGTCGTGTTGGCAAGTGATTGACCAAGAGCACCGAATTGATTCACCGCATTCGCCGCCGCTAGGAGCGGAGGAGGCTGATTGGGATCGGGAGGAGGTGGAGGCAGAGGAGTGCCGTCAGGACCTCTTCCAGGGACAGGCGTCGACAGTGTATGGGTGTTGATATCTCTCAGGACGCCATCAGCCCGACCCGCAATCGTATCCGCATCCCCTCTTGTTGCGGGGTGTGTCGAACGCGTTCCGTCCATGGCCGCCTTGGCGTCGATGTAGTGCTGCTGATCGCCCGCCAAATTCGCGATGTCTCCATCGAGGCTTGTAGGCCAAGGGTTGGCTCCGCCGGGGGCGTATCGTGGATTTGACCGAACTTCTCCCCAAAAAGCCGACAACCGCTCGGGATGGGCTCTGAAGTCCGACGCGGAAGGATATCCTTCCGTGACTCCGTGATCGTTGAAGACACGAACCACCCCCGCGTATCTCCGATCCAAAGTACCCTGGGCCTGAGTGAAAGAATCCGTAGGAGTCACGACGAGGCTGCTGGGAGTACCAGCAGCCCCACCCGTACCCGTCACGGCGGGACTGCCTGAAACACCAGCGCCTACGCTGGGAGGAGGCGGCGGTGGTGGCGGTGGAGCAGCCGCAGGACCCGCAGGCGGCACGGCGGCGGGCGGGTCGTGAAAAAGGCCGAACGCATCCCCCGGCAATTCGCCCCGACTCTCAAATCCCCAGAAGTCCATAAGAATCCTCCAAAAAGAAGACACCTGTTCCTGAAGTATATCATCGGGTTGCCAACCCCATCCAGTTGTGTTTGAGGCGAAATAGCTCCTTAAAGACCCGCCGAAAGCGGGGAGATGAGTCACCACCCTCCCGATTCTAGGCAAAGAACGGGCTGTATTCCTGAGGGCCCCTGAATTCCTGGGGCACAAAGTGGAGCAAGATCGAGGCGGAGCGATGCCCCTCCGGTAGCGGACCCCGGCGGGAGTGCGGGATCTCGTGCGCATTGTAGAAAACGGCGTCTCCGACCTTCTGCGTCATTTCAATGCCGCCATCCGCCCCCAAGAGTAGCGGCCAGGGAGCCGCACCCTGAGGCATGGGCTGATAGTCGAGGAGGAGACTGATGCCGAACTCATGCTCGATCGGATCGACGTGCGGTCTCAGGATCGCTCCAGGCAGATACGAAATGAAGTGATTGTGGGACGCCTTGAGCGGCCGGCCGGCGATCCGGCTCGCGAGGCCGGCCAACTGGTGATGAAAGAAAAAGAGGAGCTCGTCGTTGTGCGCGTTGTAGCGGAGCGGCGAATCATGATCCCCCAGACGGACACGGCCCGATTCCATCATTTCACAAAAATACACGCGAAGAGCCGCCAGGTGCGGCGGGGGAATCAGAGAATCCAGGGCGGCATGACGCTGCAGGGCAAATTCCCTCCAGGCGTCACGCCATTGAGCAAGCCGCGAAGCCCGCCGATGCGCGAGCTCTTCCCGGCACACGAATACGCGCGCTTCTCGGAAAAGCCGCGGGGCGCCGCCGGGCAAGGCCGGTACGGGCTCTCCGGGTTTGAGAGCGGCGGCGAAATGGCGAAGGGTCCCGGGAATCCAATAGGGAAAAATGATACCGTCTTCAGGCTCTTCCACCCAGCCGATGGAATAGCCCCGCAGAAAACGCTCGGAAAACCGCACGCGGTGGCGAAGGGTCTCGGGCAATTCTTCGTCGGGCCGGTAATGGAAACCCGGGTTGACGATCAGATCTCCCGGGACATCATCCGCATCGGCGGCCGGGTCCCCCTCCAAGACGCATCCATACAGAACCTTGGGCGCGACTTCCTCCGCCCGTATAAAAACTCCCATCGTCTCAAGCCGTATTTTGACGGGTTCCGGAAGAGCATTAAATGCCCCTGAGGTCTCTTCATAAGGCATCCGATGGATCGCAAAAAGTAGATCAAAAAATTCAGGATCATCCTGCCTCCTAACCTTCGCAATCTGCAGCCCCCTCCCCTTCACCGGCGCCTCGACGATAACCGAGACCAATTCATGGCCGATCGGCTTGGACGTCAGGATCAGTTCGGGATTCTTGATCAGCACCGGCATAGGATTATTACGTTACTACAAAAATCGTCCGTGCTGGTCTTGATTTCCGGACCCGACCGGTCCAAGATTTCTTTTCTCGTGCACTGGCTCCGCGATCTCTTAGGCCTCCGGCGCATGGCGCCCATCTCGCGACTGCTCCGTTACGACGCCAAGTACTTCGAGGGCCGGGTGCCGCCGGAGTCGCAATTCCTAAAATCCTTCGATTCGGACTCTCCCGTCTTCATGAAGGAAGGATTGATCCCACCCGAGGCCTGCGACCGGATCGTCGCCAATCTCCGCGCGGCCGGACCGTTGGGCCTGGCCCCCATGAGCGTCCCGGACGGCGCGGAGAACACGGCCCTCCATGACAAGAGTTCCCGGCACACGGAATTCCTGGTCCCCACGCTGGAAGACCTCAAGACCTATGTCGGCGCCTTCGAGTCGATCCGGAGAGACATCGAGGGTTTCTTCAAGGTCCGGCTGGGGCGGAGCGACGGCATGCAGGCGCTCGGTTACCCGCCGGGGGGCCGCTACGAGCTCCACGCCGACAATTGCGCCCCTGTCTACGACGATCGCGGCCGCGAGACCGGCTGGACCTGCAACATGCCCCACCGGGTGATCTCGACCGTCCTGTTTCTCACCCCGACCGTCCCCCGGCCCCATGAGATCAACGAGTGCTCGGGCGGGGAGCTCACGTTCGCCTTTCTGTTGGACCGCCGGAACAAACCCTTCACGATCACGCCCAAGAAGGGCCTCTTCGTGGCGTTTCCGAGCACGCCCTACTTCGCGCACCGGGTGCATCCGGTCAAAGAGGGGTATCGCGTGACGCTGGTGGATTGGTATGCGGGAAAGGTTCTTTAACCGCGCTTCACGATCGACGTCGCAATGTTGGGGCTCGCCGGATTGATGTCCAAGGCGCGGTCGCGCGGAATAATCACGAGATCCATATCTTCCATGGGGATCGCTCCGAGAAGGACCTGGTCGCCCAGGACCAAGGCACCGGCGAAACCGACCCGGTTTTTGAAGCGCACTTCGATCGGTCCCACGTACGGGACAAGCCTTTTCTGACCGTCCGCCAATGTCACTTCCTTCCGGTCGATCTCCTCGAGCCGCAGCTGCAACCGCACGTGCTCGGGAATGCACAGGTGGACGGCGCCGGAATCGGCCAAGGCATCGACCTCCACCGGCGCCAACGAGGACTCGCGAGGGTTCTTGAGAAGAATCTTGGTCATGACCAAACCCATTTTTAACCCCTTCGTAGCCTTCATGCAAGACATGCCAGGAATCGTTCCAGGGGGCGGGCTGGAGCAAGAGTTTGATTTTCCGGAGACGGTCGACCGGAAAAGAGGACGGCCCATCGTCGGGGCACGCGCGGTGATGCAAGGAGATCTTGTGGAGGATTACCGGACGCCGGCCA
>DATIGE010000040.1 GCA_035454885.1 bacterium | reverse complement strand
CGGATCAGAATCCCGATGCAAGCCTCGTTTTCCTCGTCGGGATTGAGATGGATCTCCCGGCCGTCGATGTACCGACCGTTGGCGACGATGACCGTCGCCGTCGCGCCTCCCCCCAGATCCAGAACGAGTCCTGGCTCCGCTTGCTGCCGCCCGTCTGGGAGAGAGACGAGATAGTCACCGAAGATGGGTGTGTCTTTTTCCGTCGCCTCGCCCCGGTCGAGAAACGATTCTGACGGTTCGTAGTCGTCCTCCGTCCCGGCAAGGCCATCGGCTCCACGCAGGACCTCGGGAATCCCGCCGATATGGTCGGCGTCAAAATGGGTCGCCACGATCCAGTCCAAATGAGAGACCTCCCGCTCCTCGAGAAAGGGCAGGACCGATCCCGCGCCGGACAGGGGAGGACCGGCGTCGATGAGGAGGGACCTGCGGGTGGGACCGATGATCAGCGTTGCATCCCCCTGTCCGACGTCGAGGACAAAGATCCTGAGAGGCCCCTTTGGGGGGGTGGAAGGCCGTGAGTCTTGCGTTTCCGGATGCTGAAAAGGGTTCTCGATCGGGACGACGGGAGAACAGGCGTTGACGATAAATAAAATCAGGAGGGATTTGAAAAGGTGCTTCATGCCGTCAGGCCGATGCAAGGGGTGCCAATCCCGTCCTTGATCAAGTCGGGTCCGAAATCCGGACGATGGCGTCTCAGGATCTGGACGCTCGTCCAGCACCCATGCGGAAAAATCTTGGCACCTCGTTTGCTTCATGAACCGGACATGAAGCCGGCACTCATCTTCTTATGCCTTTCTTCGTATTTGATCCCCGCGGCCCATGCCTTTGAGGCCCTCAAGGAACCCTCCATCCAGGAGGTCCAGGCCGAGGCCGTCCGCCGTCTGGGCTTCCATGAATCGGAGCTTGAGGCCTGGGGAAGGCGCGCCCGGTGGTCCGCGGCCTTGCCCCAGCTCCAGGCCGGATTTCAGAGGGACCTCAAGGACGTCGTTCGTTTGACAACGCGGGATTCGGTCTCGATCCGGGACGGGGAGGTCTTCATCGGGCCGGACGAGAATGATTTCGACCAGAACTTCGACCAGGGCACGCGCTTTGAAGTCAAGGCCGTCTGGTCCTTGAACGAACTGGTCTTCAACCGGGATTCTTTATCCGTGAGCTCGGAGCGCCGGGACTGGGTCAGGGAAAAGAACAGGGTCTTGCAAGACGTAAGCGACGCTTACTTCGTCCGGAAGCGCCTGATCGAAGAGCTGCGATCCCGATCGGACCCCTTGCCGATCAGGGACAGAAAGAAACTCCTCCTCGATCAAGCAACCGGCACGCTCGACGCTTATACGGGCGGATGGTTTTCGAATCAAATTCAAAAAGGAGACCGGCTATGAAGACACTTGGCGTCCTACTCGTACTGACTCTTCTGACAACCGCATGTGGAGCGCCTCCGTCACGGCCGGAGTCGCTGTGGGATTCCCTTCCGCCCTCGGGCGAGGGGAGCGCCAAGTCGGTTCCGGCCCAGGCCTGGAACGGAGCAGAAACCGCCGGGAACGCGGAAGGCGAAGGATCTGCGGCGGAAGCGGCAGGCTCGGAGCCGGTCGTGGAAGCCGAAGAAATCGTCGGAACCGTCGTCCTCAATGAGATTTTTTACGACGCCGTCGGCAGCGACACGGATGGCCTCCTCTTTGTCGAGCTCTATGGGACGCCGGGACTGTTGATCGGCGGGTTCAGGGTGCTTTTCGTGGACGGCGGCGATGGAAGTATTGACGACACGATTGTCTTGCCGGAAGGGGAGCGCATTCCAGGGGACGGCTATTATGTTGTCGCGGACGCGCGCACGGGGTCTCCGGACATCAGTCAGGTGCCAAACCCCGATTTGATCGACAACTTCGACCCGCAGAACGGTCCCGATGCCGTGCTGTTGACGGATACGGACGGGGCGCTGTTGGACGCCGTGGGATACGGCGATGGTGTCGTTGCGATGGCGGAAAACGGTCTCCCCGCCTTCGAAGGGCAGTGCGCGCCGGACGTCGTTAACGGCCACAGCCTCGAACGCAAGGAGCCAGGAATCGACACCGGCGATAATTTTTCCGATTTCATGGAGAGCGAGTCCCCGACGCCGGGCGCGGGCCCGGTCACGCCGATTGAGTGAAATGGAAGCTAGACCTCCGCGGGAGGGGATGGTAGAAGGGGCCTCGTATTGAGCAGAAGGGAGGTCCCATGGCCCGGGCCCAAATCAGGTTTCTGCTCGCTTCGTCTTGTTTGGCAGGCGCTGCCTTGACAGCCCCGGGATGCGCCACGGCTCCCAAACCACAAGCCTCTCACGTTCCTTATGAACACGGGGAATTCATCCAGGAAGGGCTCGCGTCTTGGTATGGTCCCGGGTTTCACGGACGGAAAACCGCCAGCGGCGAAAAATATGACCAGCGCGATCTGACCTGTGCGCACCGAAAGCTCCCCTTCGGGACCAAATTGAAAGTGACCAACCTGCGGAACGGACAGGAGCTCATTGTGACGGTCAACGACCGCGGGCCTTTCGTCCGGAACCGGATTGTGGATGTCTCGCACGAGGCCGCAAAACAGCTCGATTTCCTCCATGATGGCACGGCGCCGGTCCGCTTGGAGAGAATGACTTCCGCCCAGCCGCCCCAGCCGCTCGAAGTGATGAACGCCGCCGCGGTCGATCCGGAATAGCCTTAAAGTTATAGTTTTCTTCTGAAGACCTTCGTGGGTCCGTAGCCGCGCTGGAAAATCCCCTTTTGAGATTGTGAGCTCTGCATCGTCTGCCGGAAATCGTCCAGGATGTTGTTGTCGTCCGCGCATCTCACGCAGAGCCAATACTTATCCAGGGCCCTGTTCTTGTGCTCGTAGTACTCGACGTCCGGCGAGGGCCGGCCGCAGGCCTCGCATTGGGTGCGGATGTGGTGATGATGCTTGCCCTCGATGAAGCCCAAGGATTTCTTTGGAGGAGGCGCCGCAGGACGGGGTGGGGGCGGCGCCGGCTTGGCTGGTTTCGGAGCGGCCAGTTTCGGCGGAGGCGGGGGACGTCGTTCCTCTTTCTTGGGAAAGCGGGCCGCACGTTCGGCCGCCTTTTTTTCGGCCTCGGCCTTTTTGAGTTTGTCCTGGCTGATCAGCCCGGCCTTGAGGAGGGCCTGTTGAAGCGTTTGAGTCATATCTAGTTTTAATAATTTATAATGGCGAGAGCGATGCCCGCAAGGAAGATCAACGAAATAAATCCATTGACGGTGAAGAAGGCCGCATTGACGCGGGACAGATCCTCCGCCTTGACGAGCGAATGCTCGTAGGTGAGGAGGGCGGCCGTGAGGGCGATCGTCGCAAAATAGGGCCACGGCGAACGAAGGAGGAGGCCGAAGGCGACGAACAGGACGATCGTCGCCGCGTGAAAAACGCGGGCAATGACGAGGGCGCGTGCCACGCCAAACCGGACCACCAGGGAATGGAGTCCTTCCCGGCGGTCGAAATCGTGGTCTTGAGTCGCGTAAATGACGTCGAAGCCGGCCACCCAAAAGGCGACGGCGAGACCCAGAACGAACGGGGGAGGGTTGAACGTCCCGCGAACGGCGATCCAGGCCGCGATCGGAGACGATCCCAAGACAAGGCCCAGAACGAGGTGGGACAGGGACGAGACCCGCTTCATGTAGGAGTAGCCGAACAGTAGGGCCAGGGCGGCGGGGGACAAGGCCAGACACAGGGGATTGATCGCGCGGGCGACGGCCAGAAAGAGGAGGGCGTTCACCAGGGAAAAGACGAGGACGAACCTCCCCGAGAGGAGGCCCTGAGGGACGTGGCGGGAGGCGGTGCGGGGATTGCGCGCGTCGATGCCGGCGTCGAGATAGCGGTTGAAGGCCATGCCGGCGTTCCGGGCGGTCACCATCGCCAGAAGGATGAGGGCCGCGAGTCTCCAGGACGGCAGGCCCCCCGCCGCCGCCAACATGGAAGCGAGGGCGAAAGGGAGGGCGAAGACCGTGTGGGACAGTTTCAGCATCCCGGAGACGTGGCGGACCTTGGAGAGCATTGGATTCAGGGAAATCATCGTTCCTGCCAGCGCGTCCGGAGGCGATTGTCGACGCCCAGATGGTCCAGGACGCGTGCGATCACCGTGTCCACGGCCTCTTCGATGGTCCTGGGCTTGGAGTAAAAGGACGGGATCGCCGGGATCACCGTCGCCCCGGCCAGCGTCACGAGCCTCATGTTTTCGATGTGGATGAGGCTGAACGGCGTCTCGCGGGGCACCAAGAGGATCTTGCGGCGCTCCTTGAAAAAGACGTCGGCGGCCCGGGCGAGCAGGTCGTCGGAGTATCCATGGGCGACTCGCCCCAGTGTCCCCATGCTGCAGGGGATCACGACCAGGGCGTCGTACTTCGCGGAACCGCTCGCGAAAGGGGCGGTGAAGTCCCGATGTCCGAAAAAGGGGTATCCGATTTCCTTGTAGTCGATCCCCGCCTCATCCCGCCCGATCGCCAGGGCGTTCTCGCTCGCGGTCAGATGGACCTCGTGGGGCGTCGTTTTCAGAAAATCGAGGAGCCTTTTGGCATAGATGGCCCCGCTGGCCCCGCTGATTCCCACGACCAGCTTCACGAGGCCTCCGCCGAGACCAAATGGGTCACGCCTCCGGTCAGGGCGCGGACGGAGACGTTCCGGAAGCCGGTGTGCTTGAGGAGCTCCCGGTAGGCCGTCGGCGTGTAGTAGTGGCGGACGGAGTCGCGCAGGTAGCGGTAGGCTTCGGGATGGCCGGAGACGAGGTGGCCGATCACCGGGATCACGAACTGGGCGTAGGTGGCGTTGAAGATCTTGTTGATCAGACCCTCCGGCCGGAAGAATTCGAGAATGACGAGCTTGCCGCCGCGGCGCAGGAGACCCGAGAGCTTTTTCAGAACCAGCTCGTTGTCGTCGATGTTGCGCATCCCGTAGGCGCACATCACCGCGTCGAAGGATCGGGCCGGGAGATTGAGCTTCATGGCGTCGGCGACCATCGGCCCGACCGAGGACTGCATGGCCTTGGGCAGGTTCTCCCAACCCTTGCGGAGCATGGGCTCCGAAAAGTCGACCGCGGTCACCCGTGCGTCGGGATTGGCCTCCAGGAGGGTCTTCGTGAGGGCCAGGGTCCCGGCGCACAAATCCAGGACGTTCCGGTATTCGGGGGCCGAGATCACCCGGACGGCGGCCTTCCGCCAGAGCCGGTCCGACTTGAGCGAGAGGAGGCCGTTCAAGAGGTCGTAGCGGGGGGCGATGTTGTCGAATATTTTTTGAACCTGTTCGGACATCAGATCCCCAATTTTTTCCAAATCCCGTCGATTTTCATTTTAACCTCGGGAGACATCTTCAAGACCTCCGGCCATTCGCGCTGGAAGCCTTCCTCCTTCCACTTCTTCGTCGCGTCGATACCCATCTTGGAGCCGTAGGCGAACTGCTCGGCGGCGTGGTCCAGGGCGTCGACCGGGCCCTCGGCGAAGACGACGTCCCGCTTGGCGTCGATATTGTTGGAGACCCGCCAGGCGACCTCCCTCAGGTCCTGGATGTTGACGTCCTCGTCCACCACGATCAGGCATTTCGTGAACATGAGCTGCCCGGTGCCCCAAAAGGAGTGCATGATCTTCTTGGCGTGGCCCGGGTACTGCTTCTTGATCGAAACGATCGCGAGATTGTGAAAGCACGTCTCGATGGGAAAGTGCATGTCCTTGATTTCGGGAAACGTCATCTTGACCAAGGGCAGGAAGATCCTTTCCGTCGCCTTGCCGAGGAAGCCGTCTTCCTGCAGGGGCGGTCCTACGATGGTCGTCGGGTAAACGGGGTCCTTCCGGTGCGTGACCGCCGTGACGTGGAAGAGCGGGTAGAGGTCCGCGAGCGAGTAGTAACCCGTGTGGTCGCCGAAGGGGCCTTCCATGACGAGCGGTTCGTTCGGATCGACGGTGCCTTCGATCACGAAATCGGCGTCCGCCGGGACTTCCATGTCGATCGTCCGGCATTTCACCATCTCGACGGCCTTCTTGCGGATGAAACCCGCGAGCATGAGCTCGTCGAAGTTGTCCGGCATCGGGGCGGTCGCCGCGTAAGTGAGGACGGGATCGCCGCCGAGGCAGACGGCCACGGGGATCTTCCGGTTCAGCTCCTTGTACCGCTGAAAATGCCTGGACCCCCCCTTGTGGATCTGCCAGTGCATCCCGGTCGTTTTCTTGTCGAAGACCTGCATCCGGTAGGTGCCGACGTTGCGGATCCCCGTATCGGGGTCCTTGGTGATGACGACGGGGAGAGTGATGAACGGCCCGCCGTCGCCCGGCCAGCACTTGAGATAAGGCAGGATCGAGAGATCGGGATCGGGGAGGATGACGTCCTGGCAGGCCCCTCGGGAGACGGTCTTCGGCACGTAGCTCCCGATCTTGGCGAGCTTCGGGAGCATGCGGAGTTTTTCCAGAAAGCCGGAGGGCGGGGCCGTTTTGATCAGGGCGTCGATCTCGGAGGCGACCTCCTCCACGTCCTCCACGCCCAGGGACCAGGCCATGCGCTTCCACGTCCCGTAGGCGTTGATGAGGAGGGGGAAGTCCGACTTCGTCCCATCCACCTTGACGACGTTCTCGAAGAGGAGGGCGGGTCCGCCGGCCTTGGTGACCCGGTCGGTGATCTCCGTGATCTCCAGGTCGGTCTTGACCGGTTCGGTGATCCGGACGAGCTGCTTTCGTTCCTCGAGAAAGGAGATGAATTGTTTCAGGGATTCAAACATACGCGTCCATCCACCATCGAAAAAACGACCGATTCCGCTTCCAGAGGGGTCCCTCGAACCGCAATGAGGTCCGCCTTCTTTCCAACCTCGATCGAACCGATCTCCTTCTCCATCCCCAGGGCCCGGGCCCCTTCGATCGTCGCCATGTTGATCACTTCTTCGTCGGTCAAACGCGGATAGGTCTCCTTCAAGAGACGCATTTCCCGGAGCATGGAGAGGTCCTCGTTGCTGGCCAGGCCGTCGGTGCCCAGCGCCATACGGACTCCCGCGGCCTTCAAATCCTCCAGGGGGAAGCGCTTGTGTCCGAAAAACCGGTGGCTGCCGGGGCAATGGATAACAGAGGCCCCGGAGCCCCGCAAGATGCCAATTTCCGAGGGGATGAGGTGATTTCCGTGTACGAGAAGGCATCCCGAATTCAGACGGTGATGGGCTTCGAGCCACCGGACGGGGGAGGAAAAGGGAAAATCCAGATCCCCGCCTCGTTCCTGTACGTAGACGGCCAGGGGGCCGTCCTGGCGCCGGAAGAAGCGGTCCTCGTCGGCCGATTCCAGAATGTGGAGGGATTGACGGGACTGCGATTCCGCCAAAATTTGCTCCGAGACCTCCTCGTGGACGGCATAGAGCGAATGAGGGGTTACGAATCCCCCCTCGTCGGCGGCGCGCCGGCGGGCCTTTTCCAGACACTCACGGGCGCGCCCCATGTGGGCGCCCAAGACCTCCCAAAATAGGACGCGCCGGAACGGAGTCGCAAAGGGTTCCGTATCCGGATGGCAATGGTCGGCGAGCGTCGTCGTCCCGCCGCGGATCAGGGCCTCGATGCCCCGCGAGACGCCGGACCGCACGTCGCCCCTGGTGAGCGAGGCGTTCTCCCTTGTCACCTCCTTCACCCATTCGGTGAAGGGGCGCTGGGGCGTCGTGAGGCCTTTCAGGGCGGAATGTTCCAGGTGGCAATGTGTGTTCACGAATCCCGGGAGGAGGGTGTCATCAGCCAGATCTACGCAATGCCCGGTCTTGGCGTTTAGGGGCGTATGGCCATACGCCCCGACGTATGTGATGCGGTCGTTTTCAATTACCACCACCCCGTCCTCAATCGGCGGCGAAGAGACGGGGAACACCCGACGGGCCCGAAGGAGCATCGCGGCAGTCTAGGTCAGGCGGCCTTGGCGGACAAGTCATTCATGTAGGCCTGGATGCGGGAGAGTTCGGCCCACATCCGGTTCCAGAGGAGGGAGTTGAGGCGGATCTCCTCGTCCTTCGACAAGGCGGGATCCGCATCCAGGAGGTTCCAGACCTCGATCGGTTCGAGGATCGACGTGACCGTCGGCTGATGCCGCATCGTGCCTTCCAGCACCGCGTCCAAGCTCTCCTCTTTGCGGAGAAGGCGTCCGAAACCGTACGAGACCACCGGGACGATGACCACGTCGTTCGGGAACTGGGCGGCGAGATGGGCGGCGCCGATCTCTGGAGGCCGGATCCCCACCTCCTCGCGGCGGAGCGGCGTGTCCATGCGGGTCCCCTCGATGAAGAAGAAGGGGCAAAGACCCTTCTCGAACGTGCGGACGCCCCAGGCCGAGACCTTTTCGAGGCGCCGGTCGTCGTGCTCCCGGTCCACCGTAAAATGGTCCGCCATGCGGAGGATGTCTCCGAGAACGGGTACCTTGAGGAGTTCGGACTTGGCCACGAAGCGGATGTCAAAATCGCGGAGGAGGGCCACCGCTAGGAGGATGTCCAGATGGCTGCGGTGATTGCCGACGAAGATGACCTTCTTGCCCTGACGCCGGTATTCGGCGATCTGTTCCATCCGGTGGGCGTTCAAGACGGTCGGTTGCCAGCGCGTGCGGGAGAGGGTCCCGAAGCCGATCGCTTGTGCCAGGCGGTTGTAAAGGTCTTTGGAGGATCCGGGGGCGCCTAATCCCTGGACCGTGGCGGAGCCGAAATTTAAAAAGTCCGCGATCACCTGCAGGGTCGTGGGAAGGCTTAAATTCGGGACCCCTCCGAGCGCCGAGCTCTTGCGGATGCTCTCGATCACGTCGGGGTTGCCGGACCCATCGAGGGAGGGCGTGTTCGCCGGGATGAGGCGGTTGAAGGATTCCAAGAATCCGCGCGCGGACTCGAAGTCGAGAGGGGCGCGCCGGGCGGCCTCGACGAGCCGGTTCTTCGCGCTCTTTCGGTGGGCCATTCCATAGAGGGCGCCGGCGAGGAGGGCGGATGAGGCGGCGAAGGCGGTCGTCGGCGTCTGTCCAGAGCCGGCCCAATAGGCGGATTCCACGGCCATGGAGGCGGCGGAGGTCCAGGACAACCAATTCGCCGGGGCGGCGAGGCTGGAAAGCCAATAGGTGATCTGTCCCCAGGCCGTCAGCGGTGAATCGCCAGGTCCGTTCAAGGGAACCTGGAGCCAGTTCAGATGCGCCTCGCGAATGCCGGTGGCGTCCACTGCGATCCCGGCCGCCGTCTCTGCGAGGTTTCGGGCGGTCTGCGGCGATTGATGCAGGAGGAGTTCGAGGGCCTTGGGGTGCATTGCGATCTCTGAGAGGGCGAGTCGCGAGCCCTCGGAATCGCGGGAAAGCAGATGATCGAAGTAGCGCATCTCACGGCGGAAGGTCACGCCCTTGGAGCTGACGCTATGTTCCAAGGCCGACCGGTGGGGCTGGATCGCGTTGGCGACGCCCTCCAAGGCGCCATGGACCGCGGCGATGTCGGAAAAAGTCGAGGCTTGGAACAAGGCCCTCTGCAGGTCGACCGCGGAGCATAGCGGCAGCGTCAGATGGGGCGACAAGGGCAAGAGGAGACTCATATCGTCCCTTGTTCGACGAGAATCTCAAAAAGTTGCGTGGCTAATGCCACGTATTTTTGGGGTTTTTTACCCTCCGTAGATGCCGGCCGTGGCCATGTAGCCGGCCCGCATTTCGCCGAAGCGGACGATCGCAAAGTTCAGCTGGAGGAGGAGCCATTTCACCTTCTGGTCCCTTTCCTTCCGAGAGAGGCCGCTCCATTCTTGGAGTTGCGGCCCGTAGCCCATCGCGTCCAGGTCGGATTCTTGGATCAGGGATTCCGGAAAGATCGGGTCCCCATAGGCGACGCTCGCAATGTCCTGGCCGGGCCTCATGTATGGGAACATCGTGTTTTCGTTCACGAAGCCGGACAGCTTTCCGGGGTAGTGCGCCAGGTCAGAGATTTTCTTGCCGAGGGCCCCGAATCGGCCCTTCAAGGCCGCCCCGAAGTCCCTGCCGTTTGGCAACTGGACCTCGGGAGGCATGGGCATGGAAGGTTCCGGATAGATCCGGTCCAGATTGTGGGCGACCGGAATGATGGGCCTTCCGGCCTCTTGCGCCACCTTGACGGGCTGTCCGGTGCTGTAGCGGGTCGGGTGATAGCCGGGGAGCATGACGGCCCACTTGTTCTTTCTCAGATTGGCATAGGGCGAGGGCAGGGGATTCGCGATGTCCCGCGTGCCGCCGCCGTAGATGTTGAGGAAGTTCCCCATGCCCAGGTGGGCCAAGAGGGTGAAGTTTTCGGACTGCCGCCTCTTGGGGTCCTTCGTTCTCTGAATGTAGGCCCCCGAGCCGAGGTGGTGGTAACCGTCCACGTCGATGCCGCCCAAGAAAGGACCGGCGATGGGGAACATGCTGACCCCCTTCTGCGCCAGAATCGCCGTGTGAGGGAGGCCAAAGAGCCAGGCGATGCCCTCCGCCTGGGGGAATTCGAGCTGGCCGACGTGGGTGGCGTCCAGGAGGGCCCCGCGGCGCGAGAATTGATCGTTGGGAATCTCCTGGGCCTCCATGGGGAAAACGTCCAATCCGCCTTCGACCAGGTAGGACTCGGGACGAAGCCCTTGGCCGAAATATCCGAAGAGTCTTTCCGCGCCCGTGACGTGAACTTGGCGGGCGTAATGCGACAGGATGTTGATGCCCCAGTCGCGGCCGGCGATATCGTAAAGTTTGGGAAGGAGGTAGGCGCCGTTTTCTTGCCGGTCCAGGGCGTCC
Organism: bacterium; assembly: GCA_035454885.1. Classification (NCBI taxonomy): domain Bacteria; species bacterium. Next base: position 74,654 of record DATIGE010000040.1, on the reverse strand, counting down.
TTGAGGCCCAAGGTCACCTCGACCAGGGGCTCGACGCCGTGCACCCCCTGGGCCCCGCGCGCGATGAAGAGCTGCTGCATCTTGTAGGCGAAGCTCAAGAGCTCGAAACGGTCCGCCCGGGGGACTTCGGCCTTTTGAAGGGCTTTCTTGGTCTCCCGGTGAAGCTCCCAAAGGATGATGAAGAGGTCGCGGTATGCCCCGTTCCGGTTGTGTTCCCTCTGGCCGGGGTCTTCATTCATCATGCCGCGGGCGACCTTGACGTAATCCTCCGCAAGTTCCTCGTAGGTCTGGACGAGGGACCTGAGCTTGCCGATCTTGGTCCTTGAGGCGTTGCCGGCCTGAACCAGGAGGTCGATCATTTGATTGTAGCGAAGGGCTTGCCACTTGAATTCGCGGAGGTCGATCTCCAGGTTGGCGTCCTCACGCCCCTTGAAGAGCTCGTATTCGGCGCGGGCGAGCTCCACGTTCACGCGCTTGTCTTCGAGGATGTAGGCCTGTCTGGCCTCCTGCGCCGCCTCTTGCAGGGGAGAAATCCCGGTCAGATCGAGTCCGCCCAGTCCAACCGCAAAGAAGGGGAGGTACTTGGCTTCCGCGCTGGCGACCACGAAACGGTCGTCGTCCGTTCCCTCCCCGCGGGCCAGTGCCATGTAGGCGCGTTCGGCGTCGAGACGGAACCGGCGGAGGCCGGAAAGGCGCGACTCCCGGTCCACGAGGGTGGCGTTCCCCTCGATCGCATCACTCTCGCGCGTGAGTCGATCCTGCACGTAGGCCCAGGTCGCGAAGTAGTAGTCCCTTTGGTCCCCGGGATTCTGAAGGGACATCTGAAGGAGGTCGAATTCCCACGGGCCGATGTTCCGGTCCTTCAGACCCGCGTGATTCCGTATGGCCTGATCGCGCTTCCAGAACGCCGCCGAGACCTTTCCGAAGTCCGGATGAACCGCTTCGCGGTACTTGATGACCATGTCGTTCCAGAGGGCCTGGGACTTCTCGGCGAACGGCAGGACCTCCGCGTGGATCGCGTCGAACTGGGAGCGCAGGGAGGCCGGGCCGATGCCCAGCTGGGTTTCGCCGTGTTCCGCCACCCGGGCCAGATCCTCCCGGTGCATCCTTTCAAAGACCTCTTCCCCTTCCGAGGAGGTCAAGAGGCGATCGGCCGCCTTGTGGGCGTGAAAGCGTCCACGGATCCTTTCCGGGTCGTAACGGTAGTGGTCGATGACGTTGTCGGAATACTTGCCGTCTCGCGCCACGCGGAGGATCGTGGCCGCTCGTCCCCACACGTACCCCGCCATCGTGCGCGCGTTCCGCGCCGCCTCGGAGATCGCGGTGGTTCCATTAAAAGCCGGGGGCGGGTAGGAGCTGTGCCGGGTGACGTCCTGGCTCAGGCGGATGACGACGTCTTCGGGAAGGGCGGCGGCCACGGCGACGAGGGTCGCCGGCGAATCGTGGAGGCCGGCCAGAAGCTGAGCGTAGGCCTCGCGGTCTTGGATGAGACGGTCGTTGAGGGGGAGTTGGCCGTTGGCGCTTCTGACGATGCTTCTCGCGGATTCGAGGAAGTCGTTGAAGCCTCCGAGGGTCCTGACCTCACCGGCGGCCGTGGTCCAGTTCCTGAGGACCCCCAGAGCTTGATTCAGAGCTTGATCCATCGCCCCTCCGACTCTTGATTCGCTAGCGTGAGCATCCCCTCATGGGCGCCTCTTCGACGTTTTCTTGAAAAAGTTGTGTCCGTGTAAAACACGGGAGACGAAAAATTGTCCAGAAAAGAACACACATGACGCGATTAATCTTAAACAGATTTTAGTGCGGTGCGTTAACTCAGTGCGTCAAAACGGTCAGGAGTTGCTGGAGAGGGAAACAATCGAAGGCGTGGCGGCCGCGTGTCTGAGGCGGACCACCGGCCGTATGCCCCAAGGGCCGACGGAGTCGAGAGGGAACGGTTCCAGGATATCCGGATTGGTCGGCGCCGAAGACCGGTAGGAGGATCCGGCGACGATGAAGTGTTTGGCCAGCGTCTCCGTCGTCATCTGAAAGACCCCGGCGATCAGCTCGCGCTCCTTGGGATCGCTTAATTCCAAAATGTGCTGCACGTTGCCCGCGACGTGCGAGATCGTGATCGACTCGGCATCCCCCGGCGTCGAAGGGACGGAGAAGGGGGAGATATCCCGGATGTTTTTCTCGTTGATGGGCAGGGCCGTGAGCGAGCGGGCGAAGCGCGGGTCGGGAAACCGGAAGCCTGCGATCCCCGGGGCCGGCAGGGCGTCGCCCCATGGCCACATGCGGGCGTCGTTGCCTCGGAGGAATCTCTTCCAGACGTTCATGGGCGGAAAGGTAATGTCCGACCAGGCGCTTTCATCCGTCTTGAGGGCGAGGGTCAACTGATCCAGATATTCGCGGGCGTGTTCGTGCAGGATGTAGGTGACGGGGGCCATTTCGATGATGGGCTGGCCGTTGGTGTAACGGAAGCTCGTCAGGTCCTTGTCGACTTCCCAGTTTCTCGGGATCCTTCGCCGTGCGGCCTCGGTCCCGTGGGTCCTCGCGAACGCTTGCAGGTGCAAGGCCCAGTCGGCCTCGGTCACGAAGGGTCCCACACCGTAGTCGTCCGTGACCTCGCGCCAGTTGTCGAACTGCTCCGCGAAGGAGCCCGGCATTTGCCTGGCCGCGACGGGCCCGGCGGGCAGGATCATCCATCCTCGGGGGACCTGGCCTACGCGATAGACAGGGACGCGGATCTGGTAGGAGCCGGCCCGGACGGGGAGGGGGATGTAGACGGGAATGAGGCCCGGTCCCGAGAATTTCGCCCCGACGACGGCGCCTCGCGGAAACCGGAGCGCCCCGAACGGAAATTCGTCCTTGGGTTTTGAAAAATACTGCTCGAAGTCGATAAAGCCGGCCCGGTAGGCGTATTTCACGATCTCCACTCGGATCCGGTCCTTCCGGCGCTCCAAGCCGTCGGGATAGAAATTCACCTGCACCGGCCGGTTGACCTGGTTGGCGATCTCGCTCCCCGGAGCCAGGGCGTTGATGCTTTCCACCGTCCTCCGCGCGAGTTCGACGTCGCCCCTCCGGTCCGCCCACCGGAAGAGGTCGAAGTTCAGGCGGATGCGCTTTTCGATGATCTTCGGGTGCGGGTACCGGTCGTAGACGGCGCGAAGCACGCGCAGGGCGTCCTGGATCTTTTCGCGCCATTCGTCCTGATAAATGTTCAGGTCCGCGTTGGTCGTCATGCTCCGGCGGAGAATGGCGTAGGCCTCCTCTTCCAGGGCGTCCGCCTCGTAGACCAGCAATTCGTAGAGCAGATCTGAGGCGTCCTGGTGGCGATCCTTCGGATTTTTCGCCATGGCCTTCGCGATGATGCGGTCGAGGGCGGGCGGGATGCCCAGGTCGGGGCGGACTTGGCTGGGCGGGGGCGGTTCCTTGGAAAGGCTGTTGATCATGATGCCCGTGCTCGTCGCCGCCTCGAAGGGAAAGACGCCCGTCAAGAGCTCGTAGAGGGTGACCCCCAGGGCCCAGACGTCGTTTTGCGGGGTGTCGATGCTGGTGGGGCCCTGCGGGCGCGAGATTTCCGGCGGGATGTAGCCCGGCGTTCCGAAGATGTTCTCGGAAGGCCGGGGGACCATGTCCGAGGTCTTCTGAGCGATGCCGAAGTCACCGAGCTTGACCTTGCCCTCGGATGAGATGAAAAAATTCTCTGGCTTGATGTCCCGGTGCAAGACGCCCCGCTTCTGGGCCTCGGCCACCGACGCGACGGCCTGGAGCAGCATGCCGGTCAGTTCGCGCAGGGCGGGCTTCCGGCGCCCGAGGGTCATCTCTCCGATGAAATCGGCGAGCGATCCCCCCTCCATGAGCTCCATGACGATGTACGGGCTGTCGCCCGCCGTGAGGCCGTGCGTGTAGGCGTGCACAAAATGGTCGGTCTTGAGGATCGGCTGGAGTCTCAGCTCGTTCCGGTGCGCCTCGTGGATGCGCTCGCGGTCTTCCTGTCCTTCCTTGAGGATCTTGACGGCGACCTTGCGCTCGGTGCCGATCTCCTCGGCCACGTAGACCAAGCTGGAGCCCCCCTCGCCGATCCTCTTCATCAGCTTGTACTGGGACCCGACGACGACGTCATACATCTCCTGGGCATAGGCCAGATACAGCCCGCCCTTGACGAGCAGAAGACCCCCGTTGGGTTCGGTCAGGGGGAAGTCGCCCTCGGTGATGGATTGCCAGACCCTCGCGTGGGCCTCTTCGACGGCGGATTGCCTCGCCGACTCCGCTTCCCGGAGGAGACGGCCGCGCTCGTCTTCGAACGCGGCGCGGAGCGCCGCGACTTTGTCCTCCTCAGGTTCCGGGGAAGACGAGGGCGGAGGCCCTTCGACGGCGATGACGGGGGCCGGCGGGAGAGGCGCGGGTTCAAACTCGGCGTCGTGTGCCTCGGGCAGGGTCCGACGCCCGGTCTGAACGTCGCTGAAGCGCCGGGTTTTCCTCAGCTCGTCGACGGCCGGCGACAGGTCGGGCACCTGAGACGGATGGCCGATGTGGAACACGCCGTCCATTTGAAGGGCGCCGATGACCAGGTCGTCGACGAAATCGCCCCGGATCGTCCGGCGGTGATGCTGCGTTCGGGAGTGGAGCCGGATACCGCCCCCGGCGGCGCGCGCCGCGGCATTCTCGGGGGAGGGTTCCGAGGATTCGAGGAATTGCCGGAGCAGCTCGCGGGCGGTCTCTTCGTTTTCCTGTTGGTCGCGGGAGGGGATCAGCCCCAGCTTGCGCATGTCGCGCACGAAGGATTGGGCGCAGATCATCGAGACGGTCTCCGGGGCGCTCAGTCTCTGGATTTGGACGATGAGGTCGCGGACCCGGTCTCGCTCGACCTCCGGAAAGCCGGGGATGAGCGCGGGGTCCAGGGCGTCGTAGAAGCCGTTGACGGCGCTGAAGAACGTCGCGGCCGGCAGCGCGTCGGTCATGCGGGACGTGAGCCCGTAGAGCTGGGAGACGGCCGTCAAGTAAGGCGCCAACTGCACGGACGGCCTTTTCGCTTAAGCCGCGGAAAAGTTTCCAGAATTCTGTTTGAGGCCTTTTTCGCGGCGCTAGACGCGCCGGCGGGCGGCGGCCGGCAGGACTTGGGTGACTTCCTCGTCCATCCGCTCCTCGCGGCGCATTTGGGCGAGGTATTCGATCCCCTTGGTCATGAAGTTCAGGCGGAGCCTCTTGCCGTGCATCCAGGCGCAAAGGCGGTCGACGTCCTCGGCGGCGATTCCATACTCGATGAGTTGCAGGCCCACGTGGGCTGGAATCGGACCGTCGTCGACGATCGTCGGCTCGTGGAAGGCGGAGACGTCGATCATCGGATTCGTGGGCTCCTCGTCCCAGTCGACCACGGCTCGGGAGCCTGAAAGCACCATGTCCGTGGGAGCGGCCGGTGAGGCCGACGACGCGACGGTCGCCGAGATCAGGGCCGATTGACCCGACATGAGGGATTGAAAGGTCAGATAAGTAGGCAACGTCATGGTCTTTTCCTTCCTTTTTCGCCCCCCCTGGCGATTTAGGTTATCGGCCGGAAAATCCCAAAGTTGCGTGGCGGCGGGTTTCCCCGTATTCACAAGGATGCGGCGTTCTGTCCGTCAGGGATTTCCCCGCAGGGATTCCAGGATGCGGAAAAGGAGATGGATCCCCACGCGGCCGCCGGCAGCCGACGTGCCTGCCGTTGCAGGCCGGGGTCCCCTGGGTCTCGGCGGCGGAGGCCCCACGCGCTCGCCCGCGCTTTGCTCGAAGAGGATCCCGCCGCCCGTTGAGAGCAATACTAAGACGTCCGTCAGGCCGTCGTCGTTCGCATCGCCGTAACGGACGTCCGAGACGGAGGCCCCTTCGGGGAGTGCGATCGGTCTCGCGCCCGCGGCCCCGCCGAGCAGGGTCGCGGCCAGTTCGCCGGCCTGATCGCAATCCGTGTACCGGCACGTGAAGAGAGAGACGGACAGTGTGGGATGCGGAGCGGAGCCGGTCCGACTCGAGGATCCGATGCCCTGGTTCAGCAGCAGATAACCGCTTTGTCCCGGACGATCGGTGAGGGGAATCTCCGCCACTTGGGCCGAGCCTCCGGGGATTCCCTCTCCGACCGGCTCCAGGGGGACTGTGTCCTCGAAACGTCCCTCTTGGAGTTGCTTCGACACTTCCTCCGGCGACAGGCCGGCGCTGGTCAATGTGACATTCATGGGGTCTCCTTTTCGTCGTTTGGGTTTACGGCGCCTCTCCCAGTGATTTTTCGATGGCCGCCTGGCTCCATCCTTCTTCAGACAAGGTTCTCAGGAACGAATCCGTGTAATCGAGGGGGCCTTGCCGGTATTGCTCCGTGTATTGACGGACGCCCAAGCGCCATTGTTCCTCGATCGCCTTGCGGGATTCCTGGGGCAAGCCGTCGTATGTCGAAGCCTTCGTTTGCAGGAGTTCGGCCGCCAGGTCCGCCATCGAGACCTCGGACTCCCGCCAGGCGATATAGCGGGCCCGGATCGGGTCGACGCCCGAGGCGGTGAGTTCGTCGACCGTCTCGCGCGTCAATCGGCCGATCACATCGCCGTCCGCCCTCTCCTCCGCGGAGGAGGTGATGGTTTCTTTTTTACGGGTGCTTTCCTTTTGGTTGGGTTCCACGGGGGCGCGGGCGAACACCTTGTTCATTCCCGGCACCGAGGCGAGGGTCTCGCGAATGAAGGCGGCCGCGCCCTGAACGGCCTCCGCCATGCTGAATTGGCTCGTGGGCGGCGCGGGCGCATTCTGAGCGGTCTCAGGATCCTTTGGGACGACGGCGGAAGGATCGACGAGCGAAGCGGTCGGAGACGGGATCATCGGTTTCTGTGCGGTTGTGGCGATTGGGCACATGTTTGATTCCCCCTTGATGAGCCCCTAATTGAGCAACCGGCGTGCCAAATACTGTGGTGATGGATCAGTGTAATATATTGAAAATACTAAAGAATTTGCGATGGACAATCGTTTGCGGAAATGGATATGGGTATAACTGTATCGTAATTATTTAACTACGCATAATGTATTGATATTACATAAGTAATTTGTAATCAATAAATGAATAAAAATGTCTGTAATCGTCAATCTTAGCAACTTTTTCCGGGTTCCAGCGATGAGAGTGGTGCGAGTGGGTAGGAGGGTCGTCCTATGCCGTCCCCGCTCGTCTTTCCGTATCCCACGTACCTGCAGTCCTATCTTCCCGCCGCCAACGCCTTGGCCGTCTTGGTCGGGCAAAGCGGTCCGCTGATTTCCTGGGATGAGGTCCGCTGCGCCTCGGAAACGCTCCTCACAGCGGCGGGCCCGCACTTCCCCGAAGACCGCCGCGCCGTCCTCGATTTTCATCTCAACACCGATCCATGTTGCCCGGCGGGGGCCGTCGTCGGCCGCGAGGTCGCCGAACGGTTTCTGGCGAAACTGAGGGCGGGAGGATTTCTGCCTTCCGGCCGGCGCGAGCACGCCCGCGTCGGATTCGCGCGGCTCTTGGGGATGAGGGGCGACTGGGGGCAGCCCTCTCTGGACCGGTTGGAGGAGGGCGTTCGCGAGATCGATCAGCGTCATCCGACGGATATGAACGACGGCGGTCTCAAGGACGGCCTGCACGACTTAGCCGCCACCTTCGCGTTCTTCAGGCGCTTAAGGGACGATCGCCCCCGGGTCTTTGACGAAATCAGCGCCTTCTGGACCACCTGGAACACGGACCCCGTCCAGCGCGCCTCCGTCTCCCTCGCGCGCGAGGAGCCTCTGCCGGAAATGCCGCTGATCGAGCGCCTTTCGGCCCTGACGGAGACCGCGCGGATGATCGGTTATCTTCACATCGTCGCCCGGGCTTGCATCAACGAAGAGGAGGCCCTTTCGTGGACGCGGAGGCAGATCGATCGCCTTCCCGAGCGGCTTGAAGAGGATTGGTTCGAGGCCGCGGCCTGCGCCTCCATCGTCTTCGCGCACCTCCAAGACGTCTTCGACGGAGGGCCTGGGAACATGCTGAAGCGATTTCGCGGAACCGAGCCGTGATCGCCGCGATCCCATCAACGGCGCTCGCGGCCGGGACGATTCTGTCTCCCACGGCCCAGGTCCTTCAACGCTGGAACGACGCCCTGAGACGGACCGGTCCTTATCGTCTTCCGGAAGACGGGCTGGAGACCGCCGGGCTTCTGGCACAGTACGAGGGCCACACGTTCGATCTCTCTCCGGAGGAACGGCTCCTCGTTCAAACCGATGCCGTCCGCTTGGAGCGATCCGTCGGAAGGACCCGGCCCGCGGTCTTCGGGCTCTTTTCCTCGCCCCAAGGCCGGTGGGACCGGATCCTCGGCGCCCTCGATCGGAATTTTCCGAACGGCGGGGGGACGGCCTTCCTCTTGGAGCGGCCGGAGGGGCCCCCGCCGGCGCTTCGTCACCGGTTCTATGTCCCATCCGATGATTCGGGCGAGTCCGGCGTCTTTTTCGGAACGCTCCATTTCGCGGCAATGACCTTGGACGAACTCAATCGGCCTCCCGGACGGTGGCGGTTTCTCCCTCCCCCTGCGGACATTCTCCTCCTGGGCGGGCGCGGGACGGTGGCGGACGACCGCCTGGATTCTGTGACCGAGATCCTGCGGCCCGCCGTCGTGACGGGGTCGGCCACCGACGGGCCCCGCATTCGCCGCCGGGGCGGCGCGGCGGAGCTGAGGCTGGACGGGGAAGGAGAGGTTTACGCCCTCGTCACCTACGATCCGCAATGGAAGCGCCTCGAGGCGGCGTTTCACCGTTTCGGCGAGGGTGGTCCCTTTCTGAAACAAGTCATCTCTCTGAGGCGAAGGGAGAGGATCGAGGATCTCCTCAAGGAGAGCTACCGGCCCCGGATTCTTACGGCCTTGGTCCGGCGCCTCTGGGAAGAGGCCAGGGGCGGGCACGGGACCGAGCGAATGGAGGGGGCTTGGGACGAAGGCCGCGCCCTCGTCGGCGCCGTCTTGCCTCTCGCGGCGGACTACCTCGCCTACCTTCAGGAGGACCCCGACCGGACGCGGGAGGAAAGGGAGCAACGTTTGGCCGGTCTGTGGCGCGGGTTGAGGAACGAACTCGGAGGGGACCGCCGGAGATATGACGAGGCGATCCGGGTCTTTCTCGGATTTCTTCGGCTCTGGAACCGTGAAGAGCCCGACGACGTAATCTAATGCTCCTCGGACAGGGCCGCGAAATAAGCGAAGAGCTCCTCCTCCTGCTCGGAGTAGGCCGTGAGGTCCCCGGCGTTCCGCCGCCCACCGGCCCCCATTTTGAAGTCTGGCGCGATCACCTCGTGATAGGTCCGGCGGATTTCCTCGAGGGGGACGTTCATTTCCAACTCGTTCCGGAGACGGCGATGCACGGTGCGAACCAGCGAGTCCGCCATCCGGTTTTCCCTCCGGTTCCGGTCCGACATCTCGTAGGCGCGCCGGGCGATGAGGGCCGCGGCGAAGCCGGCTCCCGCGAGGAAAGGACTGAAAGAAAACGCATCCGAGAGTCCCGGCAGGACCGCCGAAAGACCGAGAAGGGGAGCCAACATGCCCGAGGCGCCGCCCGTCCCCGCTGAGAGCCTCGCGTTGTATTCCTCCACGCTCCGGCGGAGCGTTTCCTTGGCGGCGTCGGGGATCGGATCCGAGGTGGCGCAACGGCTCCAATCGATCCACCCTCGAAGATCCACGCTCAAGGTCACGCTGAGGTATCGTCCTTCGTCCAGGGCCTGCCGGATCTCGGAGGGCAGGTTTTGGGGATTTCCGATGGCCGCGATCCGCCCCTCCGCGTCCACGGCGACGTTGACCCCGGCCCGGTCCGGGCCCGCGTTCCCGCCGAAGGATTCCGCGCCCAGGACTTGTCGGAATTCGCGGGAGCTTAGGAGGGAGAGGTTGTGGGAGACGACGTCCGAGAGCTCTCCACGTGGGGCCGGCGGGTCGCCCGCCCCGCCCTCGGCACCCATAAATAGCCACAGGGGACTTAGAAGCATATTGCGGACTGTGCGGCGGATCCGTTGAAAGAGCCCGGGCGCGGACTCCGCATCGGTGGCCACTGGAGTCGGACGCAAGGGAGGGACCGGGATTTGCAGTTGGATGACCGTGGTCCCTAAGGCGAGTTCGTGCCTGCCCGGCGTCAGGGTGAAAGCGCGCCCTGAGACTGCGATGCCGTCTATGACCGTCCCGTTGGTGCTGTGATCGATCAACTGCCAACGGGTCTCGCCGGTCAGCGGGTCAACCTCCCTCCGGATCGTCGCGTGGTTGTTTGAAACGGATCGGAGATGTCCGGCGAGTTCCACGTCGGATCCCGGCTCCCGGCCGATGCTCCAGGTGGACCGGCTCGCATCGAGGGTTCGGAACAAACACCTGCCGGAAGGACCGATGGGGATGACGACCGTCGGAGAATCCCCGTTCGTTCGGCCGGGAGAGGGATCGTAATCGTAGAAACGCGCGTCCGGCCCTCGGACGACGGCCATGGCGAGGCTCAAACCCCCGTCGAGGAGGCTGAGCGGCAGGAGGGCGAGCGCGGCCGCGTTGCGGGGCGTGAGGGTCTCGCCGATGAGGCCTACGGCGCGCATGACGCCGATCAGGGCGAGATTGCGGGCGAGGCTCTCCGGGCCGAAGAACTGCGCGGCGTTTTCCGCGAAGGAGAAGGTGTCGTCTCCCCAGAGACCTCGGACCTGGCCGACCGTGGATTCGAAGGTGGTGCTGTAGGCCGCCATGCCGCTGGCTTCCGTTCCCAACCGGGACAGGCGGACGATGAGATCCTCCGCATGAAGCGAGAGCCGCTCGCCCCATCCCGACGCGAGACGAAGGCCCCGGACGATCCGGTTCTCGGCCGCTTGAAATGGGGCACCCAGCGCGTGAAGGACGCCAAAGAGGCCGACGGTTTCGACGTAGCCCAGCGCGGTCCGCGCGAGGTTCGCCCCCGTCGAGGATTCCGGGGAAACCCGCCGTCCCGGATCCAGCGCGGCGTCGATCGCGAGGGACGAGCCTTCGAAGAGGGCCGCGTCCCGGACCCAGGAATAGGCCCGCCCGAGCCGCGTCATTTCACCCGCGCGAAAGGCCCAGGGCAGGGCTCGTCCGGCCTCGGCGAGGTTCCGGAGGACCGCACCCGTCCCGAAGGTGAAGGCCGAAACGACGACGGTTTCGAGGAGCGAGGACATCTGGCTCCGGGCGGCGTTGTTCTCCACCAGGTCCCGGACCGTCCTCGGGAGCTGATCGTAGAAGGCCACATCGGTCCCGAACCGCTCTTCGAGCTGCGCCTGGAGACCGGCCGTCTCACGGAGTGCCCCGGTGCGTTCCTCCGTCGTCCCCGCGCGCGATAAGATCGTCAGCATCCCCTCGAGGAGTCCCAGCCGGGAAAAACACTCCTCGCCGAAGTCCCTCATGCGCTCGAAGTAGTCGGAATCGACGAAGGCGGCGTCCCACGGGCCGATCGGCTGATCGAGGTGGTCGGCACCCGGCGAGAACCAAAGCAGCTCGTTCCAGCGCAGGTCGTCCTGCGTGTTGTACTGATCCGTGATCTCGCGCGTGTCCCACAGCGTGTTCATGCGGTCCGTGACCGAGGCCATGCGGACGAGGCGGCGGAAATCCGTGAAGAGTGCCGTCGCCTCTTCATAGTCCGCGGAGCGAAACGCCTCGTAGGCATCCGCAACGGGTCGCGAAAAGTAGGCCGTCAGGGCGAGGGCGTCGTCGCCGTGCGACTCATCGGCTGGAGGGAGCCCCGCCTCCAAGGCCTCGCGCCCGTAGATCCCGTCCAAGCGCCAGGCGAGCCAGTGTCTCGCGGTGTCCAAGTAGGCGCGGCTCCATTCCGCGAGGCGGTAATCCGCGCTCTCGACGGAGGCGGTCATCTCATGGAGGAATCCGTAGCCGTCTCCCGTGTGGTAGGGCTGGAAGGCCGCCTCCAGCGCGAGGGCCGCGACGTCGACGACGGCGATCTCCTCCGCGGGCTGTTCACTGAGGAAGGTTAAGAGTTCGCGGGGAACGCATTCATCCCCCGAGATACGAAGCATGCCGGCGGCGTAACGCGGGATCCAGGCGAGGGCCTCGTCCTCCGCCGCCGCGGCGGCCTCGTCGTCGCCGCTCTCCAGCGCCTGGGAGAGACGGAGGCGGTGATCCGTCAGCTCCCGATGGAGGTCCGCATCGCCGGTCCCCCACAACTCGAGGGCCGTCAGGGCGACGCTTAAGACGGGCCCGTCGTTCTGGGATTCTTCATACTGTCCCAGAAGTTCGGCCAGCGTCGCCAGGTTCTCGGCGACTCCCGCATTTTCGGCGGCCGAGTTCCATTCGGCTCGCAGGGCCCGGGCCTCCCGCGTTTCCGCGGACGCGTTGGCCGCGTTCGCGAAGATCCTCGGGATCCGAATGACCGTCCGGGCGGCGTCGCCCAAGATTTCTCCCAGCCCGCCCAAGGCCGACGGAATCGAGAAGGAATCCGGCCGGGGAGCCCCTGGGGGAGGATTTTCGCCCCCCGCCAGCGGCACCGTGCCGCCGGCGGCAGGGCCCTCCACCGTTTGCGGTGGGTTATGATCGGGGCTCCCCGGGCCGGAAAATGGGGTGGGAGTGAAGCTCATGAGCGTTCACAATCAGCGGAGCGACTCCAAACTCTCATCGATTGCCGCCGACACCTCGGATAGGGCGGCGTTTCGCAGTTCCTCTTCCAGGATGTCCTCTCGAATGTGGCGTATGAGCGCCTCGCCGTCCGATCGCTCCAGTTCCACGGGGTAACTGTCGGGGTAGGAGGTTCCCGATGAGACCTCGCGGGCCACCTGGGCCAGGTGATAGGCCGCGTCGATGCGCAGGTCCGGGTCCGGATCGTTGCAAAGGGTCCACTCAAGACTGCTGACCAGCGCGACCGCCTCCCCGTAATTGCTGAATCCCAACCGGTGATGGACGGTCAGGGCCCGGGCACGGGTGGCCGAATCACCGTCCGTCCTCTGGAGATCGCCCAGAAACTCACGGATATTCTCATGAAGCTCAGGAACCTCCCGGGCGATCCGCGGCAGGGCTCCGATCCCTCCGGCCCGGGCGGATTCCGCGACGTCCTCATCGGTCAGGATTTCCTCCAAGCGGCGGAGGGTCTCGGGATGTTGAATGACGATTGAGGCGGCCAGGTCGGCGGCCCCCGGGGCCCCGGAGGCGATGATCACGGGAAGGGCCGTTCCGGCCCTTGGATCTTGGCGGAGGGCCGAGCGGGCCTCTTCGATTCGGGATACTTCTTCATAGTCGCCGCGCTGGAGCGCGGCCTGACGGTCTCCGAGGGCGGCCAGGGCTACTTGCCTGATCTCGCAGTCCCCTCTCAGAGCGGCGAGGTTGACCGCGGCCAGCGGTTCGGCGATTCCGAGCAGCGTCGCGGCGTCCTCCAAATCCATTTCCGACAGGACGGGCAGGGTGTTCGGATTGTTCAGGAGCCGCTCGCGGGCCGCGTCGATCTCCGCCAGATCGACGGAAGGATCGTCGGCCGCAACGAGCGAGAGATCGGGGATGATTTCATCGAGGACCTCGTCGGTCAAAGCGGCCGCGAATGAGGAAGGTTGCGGGCGCGGTCGGCCCAGAAACTGCGCCGCGTCTCCGAAGCGATTGGCGTTTCGGTTCCAAGCGCCCGCCGGTTCCATGTTCTGCTCCAGAGAGGAGAGTGCGCTCGAGGCGCCGGAAAGGATTGGGGCGGCTGGAAGCGGCTCCGGATCCGCGACCCCTGCCTGACCCATCGGTTCGATCGTTTCGCCGTTCGCCGAGAGGTCTTGCGGGAATTGAGGCGACGTCCCTGAAATTGATTGCGGTGAGCTCATGATTTCATCTCCTCCTTCATTTTCCGTTAAGATTGCGGATGCGATTCTCTACCTCTTGACGATCCGGGAGCAGGTGATCTCGATCCAGCGGACGGTTTCGTCGTGGAGAGGATGGGATTTGGAGCGCCAAACCTTCATGGCGGTGACAACTTGCTCCGCCTCCTGGCATTGCACCGTCACGACGCTGGCGTCATGGGAGTAGTCGTAAGAGGATCCGGGAAACGTGAGCCCCTGGGCTTCCCCGACCACGTCGCCGTCCGGTCGCACAGGGACGAACAGCCCTTCGACGCCGCAGAAGGCGTCATCCAGCATCCCCCCCGGGAGTCCCCCCGAGTAACAACGGAAGAGACGGAATCCCTTCAAGGCGCGACCGGCCGTGGAGAAGGCCTCGCCGGCGACCTCACCGTAACGGATGTCCTCCTCCCAGCGGGATTGGGTCTCCGGCGTCACTGACGCGAACGGGTCGGTCCAACTCCACGAATCGAGGCAGCCCAGCGAGAAATCGAGAAGAGGCTGGATGCCGTTGCGCCGGACCTCCGACCTGGCGGCGCTGAATCCTGCGCCGATTTCGAAGGCCAGAGGATCGCAATCCCCGACGGACGACTCGTTTCCTTCTTTCGCAATGCCTCCCTCTCGGGCTGTCGATCCCTCCGGACGGAAAGGAGGCGCGAGGGACACGATGTACTGTTTCGGCCGGGAGTCGAGCGTGAGGGGCCCCGTCCGGGCGGCTTCCCGAATCCTTTCGGTGATCGTGCTTTCGCCCGCATCCCCCCGCAGTCGTCCCAGGAGATCCTCCGCGGATTCCGATGTATGAAGGGAGGGCCTCGTCTCGACGACGGTCGCCTGGAAGTACGGGAACTCGGCTTCGTCCTCCGGCGATTCGTTCCCCGACCCGACCACGGCGTCGCCGGCAACGGCGTCTTCCGTGACGGGACCGGGGTCCGTCGGCACGATTTCCTCCTCCGCGACCCCCGTTTCCTCCTCCGGAGCCGGCGAGGCTTGGGAGACGGGCGTCCACCCCCTCGATGCGAACGTTTGATAATGATGGTACTCGCAGCCCGCGAGCGTGAGGCCCGCAAACGCGGCCATGATCGCAATGGATTGAATCTTTTTCATAACTCCCCCTTGTTGAGTCCCTGTCAGAGCAAGACGCTTGCCAAGAAATCCCATCGGGGGAGAGGACGTGATAGTGAGTAAAAATGACTATGAGTTTAAAATATTATTATAACATGCTAGTTTTGTTGGTATTTATTGACGTCAATGGGACGAGTAGGAATGTCTCAATAAATCATTTTCTTCTGCATGGAGGTATGAAAGAATCCCTTCGTGCGTTATGAGCGACTGCGCAGGCTCGGCGGGGGGGAGACGGCGGACACCTTTCTGTGCAGCGACCGTCTGCGCGGCGGAAGGCTCGTGGCGCGGAAGGTCTTTTTTCCGGAGTGGTCGCGGAACCATCCCGATCTGGTCGACCGCGAATTCCGGACGCTCGCCGGCATCTCGCACCCTCACGTCGCGGCCATTGAGGATTTCGGAGAAGACGGCGATTCGTTCTACCTGGTGAGCGAGTTCGTCGAGGGAAGGACGATCCTCGACCACCTTCGTGGCGCCGATCTCGACACCGTCGCCGCGATCTTCGTCCAGGTCCTCGAGGCCCTCGATCACCTCTATTTCCGGAACGTCGTTCACCTGGACCTCAAGCCGGAGAACGTCCTCGTGCGTCCTCCGGACGGTTCCCAAGGCGCGGCCGTCAAACTTATCGATTTCGGACTCTCGACTTTGGCCTTTGGCCTCGAAGACCCCCCTCCGGGGGCGATCGGCTCGCCGCCGTTCACCGCGCCCGAACTCGCCCTGGGACGGAGGCTCGATACGCGGAGCGATCTCTACTCCGCGGGGGCGCTCCTCTATGCCGCCGTATCCGGACGGCTCCCCTATGACGGGGAAGACCTGGTCGCCATCCTCAATCAACAACTCAAGAGGGATCCCGTCCCCCTTCACGAGGTCGCGCCCGTGTCCCGCGATTTGAGCGGATTCGTGCAGCGCCTCATGGCCCGCGATTCGGCGGAACGGTTCGAGAATCCGAGGGCGGCCCTGCGCGCCTTCGGCGAGGCACTGGGAGAGTCCTTTCCCGTCGCGCGCGCGGTGCCCATCCCGCTCTTTGAAGACCCGGACCTGATCTTCCGGAAGGACGAGGTCCCGGGTCTCTTTCGAAGGATTCGCGATCGCGGCGGCCTTTGGGCGATCCGGGGCGCGCCCGGAATGGGAAAGACCTTTCTCGCGCGATGGCTCGAGCGGGCCTTTTGGAGGGAGCGGCGACCGGTCGTTTCCTGGACGGGCGAGCGCCTCGTCCTCTCGGGGGAGGTTCCTCATCAGGCTGGCGTGGCGATTATCGATGACGCCGACCGGGGCCCCGTCGCGGCTTGGGCGGCGGCCCGTGGCCAGGGAACGGTTATCGCCCTGGGCGAGACCTTGGAGGACTGCGTCTCTCCGCCGTGGACGGCCGTCGACCTCAAGCCTCTCACGGACGACCAGATGGAGGACGTCCTGCAGGCCCTGTTCGGAAAAATCTCCGCCGGAAAGATTTCCCAAGGACCCGCAAGGCCCTGGACGGAGGGTTGCCGCGGGATTCCGCGCGACTTCGTCCGCATGGGCCGTGGGCTTCTCCGAGGCGGCGCCGTCCGGAAGGAGGGCGCCGGTTGGCGGTGGGAGGGCGCACCCCTGAACGTCTTCGCCTCCGTCGAAGGGCCGAAGCGCCGCCTTTTGGGGATCCTGCGGTCGAGCCGCATTTCCCTCGAGGCGGAGACGCTTGGCCTCTGGACCGATCAGAGCGTCGCCGAGGTGGAGGAGACGCTTCAGGAACTGGCGCAAGACGGATGGTTGCAGAGGGGCGTGGAGGGAGGCCGGACGCAATACCGGTCATTCGACGCGGGGGATGACGGGGTTGCCGAGTCCGATCCCGGAAAACTCGCGCGGCTCCTGCAGGACCTCTACGACGAAGGCCGTTATCGCGACGGGCTCGATCTTTTGAGGGGGCGGGAGCGCGACGGCCCACCCTCGATCCTCCGTCTCCGGGCCAAACACCTGGCGAGCGCGGGGTCCCATGCGGAGGCGTTGGAGATCTTGACCGACGACTTCCTGGCCAACCTCCCTGAGGCGGAAAGACCCGACGCCCTGGAGACGCGCGGAAAGGCGCTGATCTTTTCGGGACGGATGGAGGAAGCCGCCCGCGATCTGACGGCCGCGGCGGCCGCCTCCGAAAAGGCCGGCGACGACGACGGGCTCGCCCGGGCCCTCCTGCTCCTGGGCGTCCTGAAACATCGCGCCGGGAAGAGGGACGAGGCGCTGACCCTCTACGAAAGGGCCGTGGTGCTCGCGCCGAAGACCCCGCGGCCTCTGTTGGTTCAGGGGACCGGCGAGCTCAATCTCGCCAATCTCTTCTACGACCTGGCGGACCTTGGGAGGGCCGAGGGGTTCTACCAAAAAAGCATCGAGTCCTTGAAGGAGACGCGTCACGCGGCGGTGACGGCCCAAGCCCATCTCAACTACGCGGCGCTCGCGCATTTTCAAGGAAAACTCCTCAAGGCGGCGCATCTCTGCCGGGAGGCCCTCCGCCGGGCCGTCGACGCGCGGTACGAGCTGACCCAAGGTCGCGCGCTCCTCCTCCTGGCCATGATCCACGAAAAGGAAGGCCGGACAACCCTCCAAGATGAGCGCCTCTCGGAGGCGGTCGCGATCTTCGAAAAGGCGGGATTCGCCTTCGAGGCCGCCCAAGCCCGGATCCATCGGGCCTATTTTTACGAAACGGCCGGCCGTCTCGACGCGGCCGAGTCCGATGCCCGGTCGGCCCTGGAGCGGGCCGGGGCGATCGGGGCCGCGGATCTCGCGGCCCAGGCGCGGCTGGTCCTGGGCAGGACGCTCGGCCGCCGGGGTCAAACGGCCGAGGCCAAGGCCTGCGTGGAGGAGGCCCGGCGTCATTTCGCGGCGCACGGAAACGCGCCCATGGAAAAGGAATGCGCGGAGGCCCTGAGGGGCCTGGGAGGTGAGGCATGAGCGAACGGGCGATCGCGGTCGATCAGGTCTTGGACCTCTTGGAGACGAACAAGAGGCTCGTCGCACTCGGGGAAAAGCAAAAGATGCTCGATTTCGTCCTGGACCAGGCGGTCCGCCTCTCCGGGGCGGAGCGCGGCTTCGTGATCTTCCGCAAGGGCGGGGACTGCGAGGTTGCCGCCGCGCGGAGCTTCGACCGCGAGGACCTCAAAAAAGCGGACGACAAATTCAGCCAGACGGTCTTGAAGGAGGTCATGGAGACGGGCAAGGCGCTCTTGACGATGGACGCGGGCGAAGACCGGCGCCTCAAGGGCGCGCCGAGCGTCATGCGGATGAAGCTTCGGTCCATCCTCTGCGTGCCCGTCCGGATCGCGGACCGTCCGCTGGGGGCGCTCTACCTTGACAACCGGTTCACCGAAAAGGCCTTTCAAGAGGATCAGGTCCGCGTCGTGTCGCTCTTTGCCGACCAGGCCGCGCTGGCCTTGAACGCCATCGACTCGCTGGAGGAGGCGCGCCGCCACGCGGAGGAGATGGAGCGCCTCCAGAGGCAGCTCTCCCTCTTGAACGAGACGCTGGAGGAGAAGGCCGAATCGGCGCGTGCGGAGCGGGACCGCGTCTGCGAGATGTTCGGCGTGGCCTCCTTCCGCGAGGGCTTCGAGGGGATCGTCGGAAACTCGAAGCCGATCCGCGAGATCTTCAAGACCATCGTCCGCCTGAAGGATTCGGAGGCCCCGGTCTTTCTCCACGGCGAGTCGGGGACGGGCAAGGAGGTCTTCGCCCGCGCGATCCACCGGAACTCGCCCCGGAGGGACAAGCCCTTCCTGGGCGTCAACTGCGCCGCTTTTTCCGAGCAGGTCCTGGACAGCGAGTTCTTCGGCCACGTCCGCGGGGCCTTCACGGGGGCGGACCGCGACCGCCGCGGCCTCTTCGAGGAGGCGAGCGGGGGGACTCTCTTCCTGGACGAGGTGGGCGAGATGAGCCCCGGGATGCAGGCCAAGCTCCTGCGCGTGCTCCAAGAGAAGGAGATCCGGCCCGTCGGCTCCAATCTCACGAAAAAAGTGGACGTCCGCGTCGTCTCGGCCAGCATCCGCGATTTGCAAAAGATGGTGCGGGAGGGGGGCTTCCGGGAGGATCTCTATTACCGCCTTCACGTGGTGCGGATCGGCCTCCCGCCCCTCAGAGACCGCCCCGAGGACATTCCCGATCTGGTGCGGCACTTTCTCAAGAACAATCCGGTGGGCCTGCCCGCGGAGGAGGTCTCGGTGGACCCTGACGCCATGAAGCTCCTGGTGGGCTACAGCTGGCCCGGCAACATCCGCGAGCTCCAGAACGAGATCCATCGCGGGATCGCGCTCGGGAAGGGACGGATCACGGCCGGGCTCTTGTCGCCGGAGATCTTGGAGCACGCGGGGGAGTCGGACTTGCCGCCGACGGGCTTGGGTTTGGACGAGGCTGTCCGGAACTTCGAAAAAAAGATGATCCTCCGGGCGCTGGAGGAGAGGGAGGGCAACAAGAGCGAGGCGTCGGAGGCCCTTCAAGTGTCGCGGATGCGGCTCTATCAAAAGATGAGGCAATACGGACTCTCACTCCGTCACGGACGGGCGGATGCGCGGAAGATCTGGAAGGTCCTCCGCGAGGTCGGAGGGAACCGGACGCTGGCCGCCAAGAGGCTCGGCGTGACGCGAAAGACCCTTTATAATCGCTTGAAGGAAAACTCCTGACCCCGTAAGGGCCGATATTCTAAGGACAGAGCCAAAGATGAATTCGTCCCGAGTCAAATTTCCCTGTCTTCTCGGCTTGTTGGGTCTTCTTGCCGGCTGCCCGATCCCGGCCGTGTCCCCCACGACGGCGGGTCCGGAGGGGACGACCGTCTCCGCCGCCCCTGCGGCGGTCCCGGCCCCGTCTCCCTTGGGTGCGACGAAGGAAGAGGGTCCTTCGGAGGAAGAGGCCCCGCCGCCCGAGGCCGGGGAACAACGGATCGCGGAGGCCAGCCCCACCTGGATGGCCCCCACCGACGGATTCATCGGCTGCCACGAGGCCCTCTGGGCGGAGGCGAGCGTGTCGCTCGAGGATGGGGCGGCGATGGAGACGGGGACCCTGGGCGTGAATCTCAAGGTGAGGAATCCGGAGACCGGCGAGGAGGAACCCTTGGAGGATCATTCCATCGCCGTGGAGACGCGGATCTCCCTCCCCGACGGCCTCTTGGAGGGGATTGGCGACGCCTTCCGGAGTGGGGCCGTCCACAGGGTCGGCGAGGGGTCCGGGGAGATCCCGCCGGGACCGACGTCCTTGAAGGTCACCCTGATCCTCACCTCGACCCGGCCGACCGACCCCTCGGTGCGCGATGCCTGCACCCCGGAACGCGCCTTCTTGCGCGGGAAGACGTTCGCCCTGCACGGAGCCTACCGGCGCGGCCTCGTGCCCTACTCGGGGCACGAGGACTTTCAACTGGCGGCCGACGAGTCTCTGACGCCTTTGGAAAAAATGACCTTGACCCGCACCCCCCTGTCCCTGCCCGAAGGGGCCGTCCTCAAAGGCCCTCTGAAAGGCCGCCTGACCCGATGAGCGGCTTGATCGGCGGCCCTCCCTGAGCTATTCGATCCTTTCTTATGTCGACGAACGGACGGCTCAACGCATCGGAGGCCTTGGAACTCCTGAGGGGCGACCCGGAGGGGCTTCGCGCGCGCGCCCACGCGGCGCGGTGCGAGCGCTATCCCGGCGGCAAGGCGAGCTACGTCGTCATGCGGATCGTGAGCTACACGAACGTGTGCGTGGCGGACTGCGGCTACTGCGCCTTCTACCGGCGACCGGGGGACGCTGAGGCGTACGTCCTGACGAACGATCAGATTTCACAAAAGATCGACGAACTGATCGCGGCCGGCGGATCTCTCGTCGCCATGGAAGGCGGCTTCAATCCCAAGCTCCGGATCGACCACTATGAAGACCTCTTCCGGGCCGTGAGAAGGCGCTACGGCGACGCCGTCGAGGTCTACGGGCCGACGATCGTCGAGGCGATCTTCATCGCGCGGAGCTCGCGGGTCTCCTTGGAGGAGGTCCTGGTCCGTCTCAAGGAGGCGGGCTTGCGCTGGATTCCGGGGGGAGGGGCGGAGATCCTGACCGACGAATGGCGGAAGAAGCTCTCGCCCAAAAAATATTCGGTTCAGGAGTACTTGGACGGCATGGAGGCCGCGCAACGGGTCGGTCTCGGCACGACCGCCACGATGGTGATCGGCTTCGGCGAGACCTGGGAGGACCGCATCGAGCATCTGCGCCGCGTCCGCGACCTCCAGGACAAGACCGGCGGCTTCGCGAGCTTTCTCCTCTGGACCTACCAGCCGGACAACACGGTTTGGAGGGGGGCGAAGGCGTCCAACGAGGAGTACCTGAAGGCGGTCGCCCTCAGCCGGCTTTACCTCGACAACATTCCCATCGTGCGCGCCTCGTTCCTGACGCAGCACGAACGGGGCCCCGAGGCCCTGACCTGGGGCGCCCATGACTTTGACATCCCCTTGGAGGATCAGGTGACCCAGCTCGCGGGGGCCAAGATCGAGGCGAATGTCGCGAACGTCCTGGGTTGGGTGCGGGCGGCGGGGATCGAGCCGATCATGAGACGCCCCCTGGCGGTCACGCGAAATCGATGACCTCGACGTCGACGGGGTACCACTGACGCCGCTCCATCGACCAGCCCCAGTTCGGCAGGTGCATGGCCTCGGCGGGATTCAAAGCTTCGTTTTGAAGGCCGGGAGGCACCCGCTGCAGCCATTCACTGAGCCTCTTGTCGCTTTCCGGAAGCCGGTCGGGCGTGTTCCACATCGCGCGCGGGTGTTTCAAGGCGCGCGTCACGGCGAAGAGCTGGTAGCCGCCGTCCGCCGTCTCATAAATCCCCCATCGCGTTCCTGGAAAGAGAACGCCCCGTCGGGTCAAATCGATCGCCGTGGCCAGCATCTCCCGGGCTCGGGAGAGGTCGCGGACCAGATGGATCGGCTTCGCGTAAAAGTAGCAATCGAGGGCCTTCGATTCGAACGTTCCGCGCCGAATGTGACGGAAGCCGAGATCCGCCAGCCTCTGATGAACATGCGCCTCGGTCTGTATCCCCGCGGCAGGGAGACCCTTCACGAAGCGGATCTCGGGCCCCGTGATTTCAAAATCGGCCCACTCGTTGAATTTGCGGACGCATCCCCACAGTCCGACTCGGAGGATGTCCCTCGGCGCGGTGACGCCCGGTTCCGGCCTCTCACTGAAGATTCGGGCGGCGGCGTGGAGGGCCGAGGGGAGGGCCTGGGAAGCGGTCGCGGATAGGGTCTGCAGAACGAAGGGTTCGGCGAGCGGCAAGAGCATGTTGACCATGGAGGACATCGTCATCCCTATCCTGATGGCCCTTTTCGGCGAAAAATGCTCGTTGTTGCTACAAAATGTCCATGAACGCGCTCACCGAGAAGACCGCCTTGCCCAATCCCGCCGCGCCGTAGCCCGGTGGGATCGGCAACCGGTGTTTCCGGAAGATCTCCCGGTAAACCTGCAAGAGACGAACGTAGTACGCGAGCGGCGGCGGCCCGTCGTTGGTCTTCGAGAGCTCCGTGTTTGGCTCCACGCACCAGACCGTGAAGCGCGGCAGGATTCCTTGCGACATGAAGAAGTCGAGGCCCTCGGCCGTCGATCGGATCGCGCCGTCGACCGAATCGAGGCCATGGGGTTTGGACATCTCGACGCCCGCCACGAAGTTCGGGATGACGTTTTCGGGGCCGAAGATCCTTGCGGCGTCCAAGATGCGTTTCACCCACTCGTCTCGGCCCACGTAACGGGCCTTGCCCGGGCAGAGGGTCTCGAAGAGGCGCTTGTCCCAGACCTCGTAGTTCGGGTGGTAGATCGTGTAGCCCGCATCCTTGAGGACCCTGACTTCCTCTTCGGGCAGGGCCTGGACGACCGCCTTGCCGATCCATCGGCCCGGAAACCTCTTTTCGATCGCACGCGCGTATTGGGCGTAGAACTCCGCCTCGCCTTGACCGTTCAGCGTCGAGGTCACGCTCCCGCCGGTGACGGTATAGGCGCGGCTGAGGCGCTCCGAGTCCCTTTCGTCGATGATCGCGAGGGCATCGAGGATCTCCTCCGGCGACTTCACGCCGGTGTAAGGCCGACCGACGTGCTTCTGCTGGCGGTAGTTGTGATTGATGTCGCAGAACTGGCATTCCTCCTCCGCGCCGAAATACTGGCAGAGGCGGAAGGCGGTCAGATAGATCAGATATCCCCATTCGATGGTGGGCGCGATATCGGCGACGGGTTTGCCGTTCGCCAAAGGGACGCCGTAGTAGGCGGGGAATTGGGGTAATTGGATCTCGGATAAAATGGAATTATCGGTGCGTAATTGTAGGGGCGCATGGCCATGCGCCCCTACAGGAGCATCAATGCGATACGCCGACCCCGGATTCACCCGCGCGGACACAATTGTCCGTTTCAGGTCAAAAGGCCCGCCGATGAGAGCGATCTCCTCCGGTACGGAGCGGCGCTCCATCTCCGAAAGGTCCTTCTGCTCCGCCCGGTCGAACGAAAAGATGAAGTAGGACTTCGGCTTCGCCGTCCGGCAAATTTCCAGGGCCTCGGGCGAGAAGGAAACGCCCTGGCGGAGCAGGTCCGTCTTGAGGATCGCCTCGAACGGGATGTCCGGAAAACCCTCCTTGGCGAGAAAAAGCTCTTTAGGAGACGGCATATTGGAACTTCGGTTCCTCGAGGAATCCGCCGCGGGAGACGTAGTCGCGGAAGAGGTTCAACCCTTCCATTTCCTTGGGGCCCAGGGTGTAGACCAGTTTTTCCAGGTAGGATTTGACCGCCTGAAAGCCGAAAACGGATTTTTCGGGGATGACGCTCGCGAGGTTCGACGTTCCCTTGTCGCGTGCGTCTTGGAGGTCGCGGATGGCCCGCGCGCTGACCTCCGCGTGGCGGCTGATCCAGGCCGCGTAGACAAACGGGAGGCCCGTCCAGGCCGTCCATTCATAGCCCAAATCGGCCGGGGGCGTGGTCGTGAGCTCCTTCATGGCCTTGTCGCCGATCAGGAGTTTGGCCTCGCACGAGCGGGGCGGGATGGGGTGAAAGAACGTGATCTCATCCAGGTTCCGTCCGTATTTGAACTTGAGCAAAACCTTAAGGAGTAGGGCCGAGGTTTTGGACTCCATGTCGAGATAGAGGGTGCGCACATTCGAGAGATCGATACCGGGGGCTGCGAAGAAGACCTTTACGCTCCCGACGGGCCCGTGGGAGCCGATGCAGACGCCGGGGACCAGGCTGTATTGGGGATTCTCAAAGAGAGTGACGACGGGGGCCGTGGCGATGTCCACCTCGCCAATCTTTAACAGGCGTGCGAGAGGCGCGGGCGGCTCGAGGCGCGGTCGCTCCTTGAGATAGTGAACAAGGGGAAGCGCATTCAGATACGGCACCGCGCCGAGTCTATAGAGCACGTGAGACTCCTTGAGGAATCCAAGCTTCGATCGTCCCCTAAGGGACGACGCGGGAATCTAGGTAAGGAGAGCTAGATTGTCAAACGGCGCGCTTCGTGGGAGAGCTTTCCGGCGCCGCTGATGGGAAAGAAGTTCCTCTATACGACGGTCTTTCTCTCTGGCATGGCGGTCATGGCGGTGGAGCTGACGGCCTCCCGGCTCGTAGCCCCTTATTTCGGGACCTCGTTTCTTATCTGGACCAATCTCATTGGCGTCGTCCTTCTGGTCCTCTCCTTGGGGTATTATTTCGGCGGGAACCTGGATGTTCCGGGGGCCAAGCCCTTTTCGTTCAAGGGAATTCGATAGGGGAAGG
The DNA here is from genome assembly GCA_035454885.1 of bacterium. Lineage (NCBI taxonomy): Bacteria > bacterium. The sequence goes on along the minus strand of DATIGE010000040.1, from coordinate 50,065 downwards.
AACGTCTCCCCGTGTCAGAATCCGTCGAACGCGAAACTGCCTTTGGGCCTCCAAGACACGATTCATGACGGATTGCGGGATGGCGTCGAGACATCGTTCCACGAATTCGCGAAAGGGTTCCGTCGAGCCGTTAAAGGCGAACTCGGTCAGCTTGATCCAGAGATCCTCCAGGGCGCCAGCCATTCGGGGCCATCGGACCTGGAACCGGCCGTCATCCTCCAGTTGGACGACTCCGTTCCGCGACAGCCATCCGAATGTCATCGTGCAACCTGCCTCATGGCCGAAGTCATAGGCAGGCTCCCAAATACGATCCTTCGGCGCCATTCTCTTAACGATGGCCAGGAAGGCGTAGCGGAGCATGAGATCGAATTCCTCGTTGGTGATGCGCCCCGCATCGCGCAGCCAGCTATTGACCACGGCGAAGGCCGCATCCGACTGGGGTTCGACTAGCCGTCCCCAGAGGCGTCCGTAAACCTGTCCCAGTGTGCGTCCGTCCACGAGTTCCGTATCGGGTTTGTTGCCCAAGACCCCGTGGGAGCCTTCATGCCAGGTCGTAAATAGAAACGAGGTCTCAGTCGTGTCCGGAAGGGCATCTTTCGGAGGGAGCAACTCCGCCGCATACTTCTGGTCGAGACCTGCTGCGGCGACCATCGCGTCCGCGATCGCAATTGATCTGTGCCCCCCCACGCCGGCAAAAAAGATCTTGGGGTAGTCGTGACCGGCGGGTTCCCCATGAGGATAGGTCCTGAGAAAACCGCCGTTTCGGTAGTTCCAGACCAACTGGAACATCTTCTCGACGTCTCCTGTCTCGGCAGGGCGATTCGGGACAGGCGCCCCGTACGACTCCGCGATCCGGCGGGCGCGCTCCTCGAGCATGGCGAAGGCGTCGCCTCGACACCGGATCGTCTCGGCGAGCGATCGGCTCCGGATCCCTGCTTCGAAGCTCCACGGGAACTTTAGGTTGTCCGCCCAAGATCCTTCGTGCGGGAAGAAGGTGAAAAAGACATTTCCGCTGCTTTGCTCTAGGTCCGCTCGGAGGATGTCCAGAAAATCGCCGGTACGCAGGCTGCGGGCCATGCGGAGCGTGTAGTCTCGAAATCCCGGATCCAGACCTTGACCCCCGGCCGATAGATCCGCGTTTCGTTCCAAAATCTCCGCGAATTGTTCAAAGTAGGCGGCGTAGCGCGGGTGAAATCTCATGTGGGTCACGCGGTAGGCACGGCCTTCGCGTCCCCGGACGATCCAGACGCCTTCTCTCCTATCGGGATCGCATTCACTTTCGTCCATCCGTTCGACGACGGTGTAAGGCAGACGGATCGGGTGGTCCTGGGGAAAATCTTGAACGAGGTAGGCCAGTTCGTCCTCCGTGAAATCGACCGGAAGCATCGCATGGTAGGCTGGTTCCCGGGGAAAGAAAGCGACGGAACTCGCGTAGAGGGCGTAGTCCGGGATGTCCTCCGGCACGAATGCGGGCAGCAAACCCGGCAGTTTCGGCGTGCGGATTCGGTGGTAATGCCACAAGGAGGCGGCATCCGCATATCGAGCCATCCAGCCATCGATCTGATCCGACCATGGGCTCGCCTGCGCCGCGTAGAGGTCGTTGGCGATCCGCGCCAGGGGCTCGGCGGCTAGTTGAAGCCAGAGGCGCTCGGCCGGCGTCGCTTCATTGAGGTGTTCCAGGGTGGTGGATCGTGAGATCGTCATTTGGCGCGTGGCGGCTTCGACCACCCGCAGGCGCCGATGCTCCACGGACTTTCGGGCCTGGAGGAGAGGCCCTTGGATTAGAGATAGCTCCCTCACGAAGCGGTCTCGAACGATCTTCGAGGCAAAGATGACGGTAACCGATGGATTTGACCCCTCCGACGAGTTTGGAGCGGGCGCGACGGAAAATGGGGTATTTTCGTCGACGAGCTCCCGGTTGAGGAGATCGCAGTACCGCTCCGAGAGGGGGAGGGACTCAAGGTGTGCCGGCAAGGCTCCGGAGGCGCCGAGGATTGCCGAAATAGGCAAATAAATTGCAACAGGCATGTCGAATGTCCTATGACAGGAGTGTCGATCGTTCAGTCAGAAATGGGAGTTGCGGGTATTTTGGGAAAAAGTCAGAGGCCCGCGGACCCGAAGCTGCCCTCGGATCGAGGGTTCTTCTCCTGTACCAAAACGGAATGATCGGATGGCGGGAGCAGTTTGAGAAACTCAGCGAAGGTTTCAAGGATAAAGGGACCGTTCATATTTTTCGGGCCATATCGATCGACCATCCAGTTGATCCAGCGGACAAAGAGTTCCAATGGCGACCAGGCCGTATCGTCGAAGACCTTTTTCAGTTCAGAAGTCATGTTGTTGACCAATTCGCCATAAAAATAGGCGAAGACGGGCACGTTGAGGGGCTCCAGGAGCGGCGTTGGCACCGAGTGGAAGGAAGAGAATAGTTCCGGAGAGCTCGCAATGAGTCTGGTCGTTTCAGATCCGACGAAAGGCTGAAGGGCAAAATCGGTCATCTTTCTGGGGTCAAAGACCAGCCCGGAGGCATTCTGTTCGTAAATCGCAGTGCCCGATAGAGGGGAAAGCGCGTGAAATGAGGTGACGTTTGCTCCGGCGAGCTTCGACCAAAGGCCAAGGTTGATCGTGGCCTCGAGATCCTCGGGCGATTCTTCCGGGAATCCGATAACGAAAGAGGTCGTACATTTCAGTCCGAGAGAGACCGCTATTTTTAAATGATCCCTGAATTGATCGAGGTTGAGGTGCTTTCGAAGGGCTTTCTGCACTCGGGGCGATCCCGAATCGACTCCGAAAAAAAGTCCAGCGCACCCCGCTTCCCGCAGGAGGCGAAGGCGATCGGGATTCAGCGTGTCACTACGCGCGGCGACCGACCATCCGAATCGCTCGTGATTATTTTGCTTGAAGTATTCGCAAAAGCGCGAAACCCAGCTATGCGACGTCGTGAAGTTGTCATGGGTAAGGGGAAAGGCTTTCAGTCCGTAGCGGCGGTTGAGCCGTCGCATTTCCTCCAGAATTCGTGAGGGCGACTTAACACGGAACTTCCTCTCCCACATGATGGCTGTCGAGCAAAAAGAGCAAAGAAATGGACAGCCTCGTCCTGCCTCAATCAAATCAAAACCGGGCGCAAAGGTTAAATAATCTTCCAATGGAACGAGGCTAAAATCGGGAAAAGGTGTCTTGTCCAGGTCGTCGATCAGGTTCCTCGGCGAGGAACGGATTATCTGACCACGGTCCCGGAAGGCGACTCCGGGGATCTCTCGCAACGACTCCTCGCGAAAATCGCTTGCGACGAGTTCCGCGAGGGTCATTTCACCCTCACCGATCACAATCACATCGACCCAGGAACAAAGCCGAAGTGTCGCCTCGGGAACCGCCGAAGGTTGAGGCCCCCCCATGATGATCCTGGATGACGGCCAGAGACGGCGTATTTCCCGCGCGAGAAGGAGGGAAGCTGGAAAATTGGAACAGATGCTGGAAATCCCAAACAATTGGGTTTGCGATTGTTCCAGTCTCTGCAGCGCGTATTCACGAAAGCGCGAGAATTCGCAGAGGGAAGGATCTTTTCGAATCTCCAGATCGAAATCGACGATCTCGACCGCATAGCCGCGTTCCTTCAAGACGGAACCCAGTACCACCAGGCCCATCGGAAAGTAGATGCCCCAGACGCCGGTCGACGTCGGAGGGTTGATGAGGCAGATCTTGTTCAGTTCAATCTCCCTAGGCGTCACGGGATGGAGGTCCTAATGCCTTCATCCCGTGACGCGATAAGCAAGGCGCCGACGGCGCTGAGATCATAGCTCGCTTGAATCAGTTCCCGGTGTCGGTGACGAAAACGCCGCAGATCGGCGTCAGAATCCGTTTGACGTCGCCGATGGTTTCATCCGCCACCGTTGTCGCCTCGGCATCCGAAGCGGCAAGCTCCGCTTGATTGTTGCCCGCATTCGCAAGTGCCTGGGCCCTTTGCTTCACTCTGATGTCCGGCGAGCAATCGACCGTGTTAATGGTCCTGGTCAGATTGTTGACGATCGTGATCGTGCCAATGTCGAAGATGACCGAGACCGGCTGCTCGATTAACGTGATTGCGGAAGCGTCCCAGGCGACCGTTGTCATGCCGGCTGCTAGGGTCAATGCAGACAGTGTCTTCTTTAGATCCATTATTTCTCACCTCCCCCAGTTTTTTTGGATTAATGTTCTTCCTATACTTCTAATTTGTAAAGATAAATGAATACAAATGTTGTTGTGATTATCATAATGATAGACATGAAACAGGGTGCCTCCTGGCGGAGCCTTCCGCGCCGGACGCAAAGAGGCCATCCGATCGGACGGCCTCTTTCCAAGGTGCTACCGAACGACAGAGACGTTACCGCGTCGCCTTCTTCCGATTCGCCAGACAACAGCCGTCAGGGATTCCGTCCTTGGGGCAGAAATCCGCAAACGCCTCGTGCCCGTGACAAGCCGTCTTGCGGTTCACGCTGTCCCGGGGAATTCGGCAACAGGCAAATATTGTATTGTCGCAGAGCGGCGAGATTTCGACCAGATCATACTGGCCATGACAGGCATCCGCCTTCACGGCCTCGATCCCCACGCCCTCGCTGCAACCATCGGGAATTCCGTTGCCGTCCGAATCATCCGGGACCTCGTTGGCGGCGCACGAACAACAGTCCGCGTCGCCCTCGCCAGGAGCGGCCTCGCAGGCGAATTGGTTGTCGTTGCAAGCCTGCGCGAGCGAGAGTGCGAAGAACGACGTCGCGAGAACGGTTAATGAAAGGAACAGTAATTTCTTCATCGGTTGTTTCACCCCCCTCCATTGATTTAAGTGTGGATAGATTGTCACCCTAATAGATCGTAGTGTAAAGATTAAACGTATATTGTGTATTATTATTCTCATTATGATAATTATTATGACCGACCGGAATCGGAAATAATGGAGGGGCGTGGCGGTTCCGCGCCCCTACGGGAACATTCCCGAATATTTTGATGGCCGGCGAGAATGTCAATCAAAGGGAAACCCTTGCCCCATGAACGTCGGACACATATAGGACACCGATGCGTCTCCTCCTGATCAATCCAAAATTCCCCGAGAGTTTTTGGAGCTTCTCCTGGGTCGTCGAGAAGGTGATGACGGACAAAAAGACGATGAATCCGCCGCTGGGATTGGCCACGCTGGCGGGGCTGACGCCCCCGCATTGGGAGATCACCATCATCGACGAGAACGTCGAGGAGATCGACTGGGACTTTCCGGCCGACCTGGTCGGAGTGTGCGGCATGCAAGTCCAGTTCGGGCGCCAAAAGGAGATCATGGCCCGATTTCGCCGCCGCGGCGTCTATGTCGTGGCCGGGGGGAGCTACGCCTCGCTCTGCCCCGAGGACTACGCCGGCATCGCGGAGACGGCCGTCAGCGGGGAGGCCGAGTACATCTGGCCGCGGTTCTGCGCCGATTTCGAGGCCGGAAGACCCCAGCCGCTTTACCGCGAGGAGGGGGAGGTGAGCCTCCGCGATTCGCCCGCTCCCCGCTTCGACCTGTTGAAAACGGATCTTTACGCCGCCGTGTCCCTGCAATTTTCGCGCGGGTGCCCCTTCCGCTGCGAGTTTTGCGACATCATCGTCATGTTCGGCCGCAAGCCCCGCACAAAGGGGCTCGACCAGGTGGAGCGAGAGCTCGATCTCCTTCGAATGCGGGGCGTCCGAAACGTCTTTTTTGTCGACGACAATCTGATCGGCCATCTGCCGGATTGCCGGAAATTGCTCGCCTTCCTGGCCGGCTATCAGAAGAGGCACAACTATCGCTTCACCTTCGGCACCGAGGTCTCGATCAACGTGGCGGCGGACTTGGACCTGTTGCGCCTCTTTCGAGAGGCGAATTTTGCCTGGTGCTTCATCGGCATCGAGAGTCCCAGCGAGGCCTCTCTCCGGGAGACCAAGAAGGAGCAGAATACGCGGGCCGACCTTCTCGCTTCGGTCCATACCCTCTATTCGTTCGGCATCGAAGTGCTGGCCGGTTTCATCGTCGGATTCGACTCCGACGACCGAACCATCTTCGAACGCCAATATCGCTTCATCCTCGAGTCCGGAATCATGGTTTCTATGGTCGCCTTGCTGGCGGCCCTCCCCAAGACCCCCCTGTACGAGCGCCTGCAGAGGGAAGGAAGGCTCCGGTCCTCCTTTGCGCCCGACAACACCGTGCACGCGACCAACGTCGATCCCCTGCAGATGAGCTATGATGATCTCCTCTCCGGGTATGAAGACCTCCAACGGCGGCTGACCGATGAAAAGGCGATCGCCGAACGGATCCGGAACAAATTCCGCTCCTTCCGGGCCCCTCCCACATTTTCCCATGTGCCGAGGACCCGGCTCCTCCTTTATATGGGGCGGCTGCTGGCGCGGGGGATCCTGACGGGAGGGGTCCGGCGGTGGTATTATTTCCTGCGTTCGTTAGGGTTGGGTCTACGGGATCCCCGGAGGCTCCCCATGGTCTTGAGCGACTGGGTCATCGGGATTTCGATCAAGACCTTCGCCGCGAAATCTGCGGCGCAGGCCTCCTGTCAGCAAGGGAAGGACCAAGAACTTGTGCCGTTAGACGAGGCGCTCTTTTTCGCGCAAAAAATTCCGTAGACCCAAATCGTTCCTGCCTGGGTCTTTAAGACGAGTGGAACGGAGAAGGGACGGAAGGAGAAAGATGGAAGCAAGGTACGCGACGAGGATCGCGAATCCCGTCAGAAGCCCGAAATTTTCCGCGATCGGCAGGGCCAGCACGCAGGCCGCCGAAAACCCGACGATGGTTGTCAGGGCCGCCGCCCACAGGCTGGGACCCATCCGATTCATCGCCGTTTCAACCGCCCGGAGGCGTCCGTCCGGACCCGCTCGCTCGAGTTCCTCGTGAAAACGCTCGATCACGTGGATCGGATAGTCGACTCCGAGTCCCACGACGATCACGCCGATGCAAAGGTTCAACACGTTGAGATTGAGCCCGACAAGCGGCATGACACCCATGGTCAACGCGACTGAAAATAGGACGGGGATCATCGCCAGGAGGGCGGTCCAAATGTTCTTCCAAAACAGCCAGAGAACGAGGAAGTTGATCACGACGCTGACGAGGAACGAATAAATGAAGCTGCGGAAATAAGCCCCCTCGTCGATCCGGTAGGCGATCGCGCCGCCTCCGAGGGAGACGCGGATGCCCGGGACCTCCTTGAATCCCAATTCGTGAAGGTCCCGTTCCAGTGACTTGAGAAATTGTCTGATCTCCTCGCCGCCGCGTTCCTGGATCACGAATTCCATGGCCAATGCATCGTAACGGTCGCCCGTCTTACGAACGAGGTGTTTGGCCGCCTCCTGATAGGTTTCGTTCAGGACATAATTCGCCGTATCTCCACTCTCGGTGATCCGGTCAAAGATTTCGCGGACCGGCACGGCAGGTGGCACGGAAAGGCCCATCTTTCGGATGAGGTCGTCCACCGATTCGACATCCGGTTCCCCGAGGACTTTTTGGACGATGGGATAGTCCCTCATCCTCTCTTTCAGGCGCTTCATCTTTTCCAAGAGGGCCGGGTTTTCGACCTCCCCTTCGAGCAGGAGGTAGCCGGAGATCTCGCGTCCGAAATAGCGGTCTTGGATCCGGTCCGCCTCGAAGGTCGGCATCGTGCGCTTGAGAAAGACGCGGCGGTCGAACTCGGGCTTCAGATGAAGGATGCCGACTCCGGAGAGGAGGAGAAGCAGGAGACCGGCGGCCAATGTCTCTCGGGGCCGACGTACGACGGCGGCGGTGGCGAAACGGCTTAGTCCGTCGAGGAGACGGTTGGCGGGAGGACGCGAGCCGGGAAGCCCTTGCGACGGCCCGCCGCGGGACGCCTCGGCCCTCATCGGTTCCTGCAGGATGACCGTCAGGAGGAAGACGACGGCCATGGACAGGGCGACCAGCAAATAGAAGCCGCGAAGGGCCTCCGCGGAGGAGGTCAGCACCCCGGACAGGAAGGCCAGAAAGGTCGTGAAGGTCGTCAGGAAGATCCCCCTTCCGGTCGCCCGCTGCGTGGCTTGGATCGCCTCCTTCAGGCCCTTGGAACGGCGCTCCTCGGCGAGCCGCCACCCGAAGACGATGCTGTCGTCGATGCCGGTGCCCAGCAGGATCGGGAGGGCGATCAGGTGGAGGAAGGAGATCTTGATCCCGAGGAGGGCGGCTGCTCCGAAACTCCACAGACACGCGGTGACGAGGATGAACAGCGTGAGTCCGACCTCGCGGCCGCTCCGGAAGAGCCCCCAAAGGAGGGAAGCGTCGACGAGACAAAGGATCAAGGCCATCCACAACGCGTTGGCGCGGGCGTGGGCGTCGACGTCGTAGGACGAGAGCACCTCCGAGTGGTGATAAACCTTGAAATCGGGCGGGCTCGTGACCTCCGTCAGATGGCGGATATCCGCGAGGATCCGCTTCTGCTCCGCGGGCGGGTACGAGGGATCCAGTCTCATATAGACGGCCATTGCCCTCACGTCGGGGATCGGGAACTCCGTCCTCGCGCCTGCGAAGGCGCGGAGCGGAGCGACCGCCGACGCGACATTGAGTTTGGCGTAGAAATCGATCGCCTCAGGGTTGGAGAGGAACCTTCGGCTCACCCTCTCCAGGTCGAAGACCGTCTTCGGACCGGAGAGGGCGAGGATCGCGTGGGCGACCGTGGCGTAGTCGTCGACCTCGGAAAGGGAGATCTTCCTCGTCCTTCGGAGTCCCTCGTCGATCGCGTCGAGGGGGCTCATGGTCGTCACCTTGTGACGCTTCTTGATCTCCTGAAGGATGCGAAAGGCCTCCCGGAGCATCGACGGCTCGAAAAGGCTTTTCCCCGACTGGGATTCGAAGATCATGCCGTGGTAGGCGCCGATCTCGAACCGGTCGCGGAGCGTTCGGACCACCCGGGCGGTGTCCGTTCTGAGGAAGTCGGTGATCTCGGAGCTCACCCGCAGGCGGATCAGGGCGTAGGAGAAAAAGAAGGTCGTCGCGAGGACCAAGGCCAGGGTCAGACGGCGGTGGCGAACGGCTCGGTCGGTCCAGCGTTGCCAAAGGGACGATCCGCGTTCCGGTCTCATGCGCCCCGGCAAGGTAGCACGAACCGGGAGCGGGGTCCAAAAGGATCGGCTACGGCGCCATCCCCAAGAGCCGAGTGGCGGCGGCGGCGGTGATCAGGTCCCCGCTGTTGGAGGAGACGGTGTCCTTGAACGCTTCGAGGATGTCGTCCTGCGCGGCCGCATCGCCGGAGCGGAATTGGGCATCATAGATCATGTGATGGAGCGCGTCCGCGAGGTTCGCATCCTTGATCTCCCCCGCAGCCCTGTCGGCGTCGATCTGTTGGAGAATCTCGGCCAGGGTCGCAGCCTCCGCGTTCCGGGGCGGGAGCAGGATCCCGCTCGCCCCGAGGAGAAGACAGCCCGCTAGGACCAGGATTCTTTTTGCTGTGGTCTTCTTCATCGTTTGTCCCTCCTCGTCTATTGACTCTGGCAACACAGGTTTTCGACCGAGTCCAACGTGCCGAAAAACAGGGCGCTCAAGGTCGCATCATGGATCTGGTTCGTTGCGACCGATTGGGCAGCATGGACCCTCTTTCCGCACTTGACCAAATCGCCGTCCTGGCTGGCCATGAGGGCCTTATCCAGGTGGAGCGTGACGGCCGTCTTGATCCCGTTATTGACGGCGCCGTCGGTGTTACCTTGTTTGACGATCTCCTTGCCGAGGGCGACATTGCCCTCGCACGTGGTCGTGTCGCAGCCCGCCGGACCGCAGCCCGGGACGAATTTCTCCGTCAGGTCGGAGACCCCGTCGCCGTCCGTGTCGATTCCGGAGGACAGGACGAGGGACGGGGAGGCGTTTGCAACGAGCTCCTGATTCTTCTGGGCGAGGCTGCTATCGCCGACGTCGGCGACGAGAAGAAGAGCGCCGGGAGACGTTTCGCAAGTGCCGTCGGCCTTCCGGTAGCAGATCCCGCTGGCCCGGATGGTGTTGACGATCGAGCCGACGCTCTTGGCCGGGAAACCGCCGTATGCGGGCAGATACGTCGTATTCACGTATCCGGCCGGGCTCGCGGTGCAGTAGTTGCCCCCGGTCTCCTCGATATCGAAGAGCGCGGTCCCCCAGCGCTCCACGTCGGGTCCCGAGGTGAAGGCACCGGGGAGGGTGATCCCGCAGGCGGGTGCGCCATACAGCTTGAGGTCGGCGTTCGTGCCCGTGCAGGTCAATTCCCCGGTTTCGAGGAAGTCGGAGTTTACCCTCGGAACGATCGGGTTCCCTCCCGTGCAGTTGACGAGACCTCCGGCGCCGTTATCGCAGCAACCGAGGTTCGTATTCTGCAGAGTGACTCGGACCGGCGCCGCGATGCCGCCTGCCGTCGCGACCCGGAAGTCCTCTTCGCCGAACCCGACGTTCGGGAGGCTATAAAGGGTAGCGGCCGTCTCGCAAGGTCCCGGGGGGTCGCCGCAGCCGAAGTTTGCCGCGGAGTAACCCGTGAGCAGGGGCGTGTACTGGGTGTTGCGGATGTCCATGTTGGCGAAGGTCGCATTGATGTTGGCCCCCGTCGTGGCGCCGATCTCGACCTGGTCCACCGATGCGTTAGCGATGCCCGCCACCAGGGAACGGACGTCGTCCGCGTTCGCGTCGGTGGAGTCGCGGGGCTCGCCCGTCAGGAAGTCCACGTTCGGTCCGCCGGAGACGGCCACGCCCACCTCATAATTGGAGATGTCGCTCGCCGGGTAGGTTCCGGACGTCCGGATCGTGGCCTCGTTGGTCTCGACGTTCCCGCTGTACTCCCATCCGCCGAGAGCGCAGGTCCCGTATTGTTGGCCGCAGCTGAACGCGGTGCCCGTCGGGGAAAGAGGGTCCGACTGGCCCGTCGCGATCAGCTGTTTGATCTCCAGACGGCCGATCCCGGTCGTGCCTGGATCGGTCAGGGCCGAGCCCGTCGCCGGATTCACGGGACCGCCCCCGCCGACGTATCGGTTGGTGATGGGGTTCCACCCGACGACGTTGCCCTTGGTGGCGGCCATCGAGACGCCCCCGGCGGCAAGGGTCAGGCTGGGGTTCCCGGCTGCGTCCGGGTCCTTCCCACCGACGATCGTCAGGCGGGTGCACTTGATATCCGACTCCGCACCGGCCAGGGCGAACTGGGCCCCGGAGATCGTCAGGTGGTCGTCCGGTCCGTCACAGAGGAAGCTCGAACGTTTGTGGATGGCCGTTTCCGGAACCCCGGAGATGCGGGCATTGCGGATGTCACGGTCGCCGGGTCCGACGGCGACCCCCGAGAAACCGTCGTTCGAGGTGATCGTGGACGTTCCCGCGAAGTGGATATTGCTTCCGAGAAAGGCCACTCCGGTATCCGCGACGGCGCAATCCTCGTAGGCGCAGCCCCCCCCGAAGAACGGGAATTTGGAATAGACGATGGGGCCGCCGTCAAAGGTGCGGGGACCATCGTTATGGACGATGAACGTGATGCCGTTCAGGGTACCCTCGACATTCTTGAGCGCGACCCCGTGTCGGAGATGGACGACGGTACCGGGGGGCGGGGGATTAATGACCTGATTGGCAACCTGGATTTCGGTGCCGACCGCCACGCGGGTGGATCCGTAGGTCCGGTTCCGGTCGAGGAAGGCCTGGCTGCACCGGGCGGTGATATCGATGCTGCCGTCGGGTTGCGTCACGATGGTGGTCGAAGCCAGCTGCGAGTCACTGCCGGCGAAGGCGTCGTACTGGAACTTGATGTTGTTCGAAACCGTATTGTTGTGCCACCCGATGCCCACGAGATCCGGGGGACCGGACGTCGCCGTCTTGGGCGGCGAGCCCGACTCCTCGATGGCTGCCTGGATGCCGAGGACGTCGGTGCCGTTGTCGGTGACCGTTTCCTGTCGCCCGTTGGTTGCGCAGACGGGGGCGCTGATCTCATAGACCTTCCCGCCGGCGGCATCGCGGATCTCGATCGGCGCGTACGCGACGGGCTGTGTGGCGGTGTACCCTTGCGGCAACACGTATTGCCACGTGACGGCCGCGTCCGTGCCCGCGATGGGGATGTTCATCTCCACCCCGTTGGACACGAAGTTACCGGCGCTCCCCCAGTGGACACGCGGTGCGAGCTGAGGATCCGGAAAGTCGATCGGCAGCTTCAAGGCGCCGTCCGCCCCGACCCCCTGCCAGTGGTATTGCTGGATGTCCGAGAGGGTTCCCAAGACCATCTTCGCGCAGGAGGCACCCAGACAGACATGGCTCGGAGCAAAGTCGATGATGTTGGTCAGGTTCGGGTGGAGGCCGATATCCCCGCCGCCGCTTCCGGCCCCCGCAAACTGGGGGCCATCCGCGCCCAGCTTGAAGAGGTAGTCCTTCCCGCCGGCGAAATAGGCGCCCGAGAGGTCCTTTTCGATGATTGCGTTCAGCGTGGCGTCGTCACACCGGTCGCCGACGCGGTCGCCGTCGCTGTCCTCCTGGTGCGGATTAACATTCAAGGGACAATTGTCGCACGCGTCGCCGCGACCGTCGTGGTCCGTGTCCGTCTGGTCGGCGTTGGCGACCGTCGGACAGTTGTCACAGACGTTCCCCACGCCGTCCGAATCGCCGTCCGCCTGGTCGGCGTTGGGTTTCGTCGGGCAGTTATCCTGCGAATCGGGGACGCCGTCCCCGTCGGTGTCGGGCGCCGAGGGGACGACGACGTCGAGGTCCAAAATGGGCGCGCCGATGGCAACGCTCTGGAGGACGTCTTGAAGGTCGGGCGAGAGGACATCGACGTTCTGGCCGACGGTGTCGGCGACGACGAGGTCGTTGAGATCGTCAACGTCGGCGGGCACCCAGATCTGGCCCGGGGGCAGGTTGCGCCAGACGCCGGGAACCCAGGTGAATCCATCGTCAACCGATGTGTAGACATTGTCCCCATAAGTGGCGACCAGCCGCCCCGTGGAGTCGACGGCGGCCGCAGGTCGGGCGCCCTCCCGTGCCGCGTTGGTCACGTCGAGGACCGAATAAAAGGTCATTCCGAGGTCGACCGGTGAAAAAACGAAGAATTGGAGAAAAATGGCGTGAAAGTCAAAGTCGGTGCCTGACATCACACCCACCACTTGGTTCTTGGCGGTGTCGTAGGTGAGATCCCAGACATAATCTCCGACGAAATCGGAAGAGTCGACATTGGCCAATCGAGTCGGCGGTTTCGCGGGGTTTCTGGGGTCCCAGGCGCTCAGGGTATTGGCGGCATCGGTGAAATAGAGAAGGCGGTCCGTTGTTGAAAAGACCATCGGACCGATCCCGTTGCCGGAGAGTTCCGAGAGGAGGTTCCCTGCCGCATCGAAACAGGCGATCCCTGAGCCGGAAAGGCAAATCTCCGTCCCCACGGCCTGTGTGTCGCCCGGAATCGCCGCGAGTCTCATGGGGCATTCCTGTCCCACCGGGCAGGCGAAGGCGCGCGTCTCAAAGAGTTGCTGGACCGTCCCCGCGGAATCAATCCGCGATACGGCCGTTCCGCCGATGGCCGTCTCGTGCCAGACGAGGGTCTGGGGTTTCGATGTTGTTTGAGCGAATGTCGTGACGGGCAGCAAACAGATCGCCGCCGGGATCATCACCCGAAAGATTTTCTTGAGGCCCATGGGCCACCCCCTCGCTTCATGACTCGGTTCCGTTGAGGACAAGTCTTTATTCTTGTAAGGAACGCCCGGCCCTGACCGTCCTGAGGGAGTGGGACGAAGAAGGTCGTATCAAAGATGTCAATTATCTAGCTGGGAATGCTACACTTCTTGACGTTGGTGTCAACTTTTCAATCCATAATGATAAAGAATAGTGGGTTAATTTATTCTCATTTTGAGAAAGTGTTATGTTTAAAGACATATTTCGGCGGACCCTTGTCGGCTTTTACTCCTTAGCTTCCTCGAATTCGGCGTCCACAGCGTCCGGTTCCTTCTGAGCCTCCTTGTCCATGTCGATGAAAGGGAAATGCCCCATGAACGTCAGACACGTAGTGGATCGCACCCGATGGGGCCCATAATCGATTCCCAGGGCCAGTTGAACAAAACCCGAGCCTTGACCTGATCATAGATCACCCCCCTCGAAGGCCGGCTCTTCGAAGTCACCCGAAAAATCAAACCCGACGACGGCGTCCCGCAGGAATCGTCCGCCCAACAGGGAGACATCGAAACGGCGTACAGTCTGGGTGATCCGCATGACAATCCGGAACCGGTCGATATGAGGATCGAAGCCATAGACCGGGTTGACTCGAAGGGCCGGGTTGACCGAGACGGTCAGATTGGCCGCCGTAACCCCGGTCTTCTCTTCCCGCTCGATGGCAAAGGTGGTGAGCGGGGTGAATAAATCCACGGGGGACAAGATGCGTATGGCCCCCAATCGATTTTTTGCCGCCCAATGACGGTGGTCACCGGAGGGGTTTCAAATTTCCCATAAACGCGGTAGAGGCGTTGTCTGTAGGAGATGTTGTTTCGCCGCGCCAATTCCCATTCCAGATCGAGATAAGGCTCTTCCCTAAGATCCTGCTCAATGGAAAATTCCGGAGTATTCACCGCATCTCAAAGAATGATCTCATGATCCCAAATCGCTATGGCGGAAAAGACCGGGGTGTAGCGAAGATCCCATTCCGTTCGGATCCGATTCACGTCCCCAGGGATAGAATCCCCGCCCTCTCTTTGCCTCGATGTGAAAAAGAGATTCTTATTTAGTAGCCTTTAAGGCCCCGGGTGAAACCGTCCCCTTGGATCAATGCCGTGGCGCACAAGGATTCCGGGAGCAGATGGAGCCAAACAAGGATGATCGCGGTTCTCCTCATCCCACCTGCCGCAGCGCCTCGATGGGATCGAGCCGGCTCGCCCGCCAGGCGGGATACAGGGAGACCGTCAGGTTTCCGGCGAAGATGATGAAGATGGAAGGGATCAAGTGGGTCCATACGATCTTGGGATAAATGCGGGAACCGATCATCATGTTGAAGAACGTCCTCGAAAATCGCGACAGATCGATGCCAACGTCCGCGAAATAGAAGGTCAGCCCCGCACCCAGGAGAAGTGCCAGCGAGCAGCCGATGACGGTGATGAAAAAGGATTCCAGCATCACCATCTGAATCACCTGCCTCGGTTTGGTCCCGATCGCCATGAGGAGGCCGAACTCAAAGGTCCTTTCGACGACGGACATCATGAGCGTGTTCAAGATCCCCAAGGTCACCACGGCTAATACAATCAAGACCAGTATGAAATTCCTGGCCTCGTTATATCGGATCAACTGGGACAACATCGGCAAGAGCTCCTCCCAGCTCAGAATCGATAGCCCCAGGGAGGCTACTTTGGGCCGCAACGAAAGGACGGCCTCGTCGATCGCGTGACGCGAGTCGATCTTTAGAACAAACGCGGAATTCCTTTTGTCCAATGAGAGAAGTCCCTGCAGCGTCGAACTCAACATATAGACATTGCCGCTGTCCAGGTACTCATTGCCGGTATCGCCCGTACCGATGATACGGAGGACATTTCCATTCAAGGCGCCGTAATAATCCTGAACCGTCACAACGACCTTGTCCCCGATTTGAAGATCAAGAAATCGGGCCAGCGTTGTGCTCATGAAAAGCCCCCCCTTGTCCTCGAGGGTCAGCCATCTCCCGAATTGCAGGGGGGGACGGCTTCCAATGGCCTTTTCCTGCACCGGATCGACGCCGACGAGCCGGGTCGGATGGGAGTGGGTCGCCGTGAAAATGATTCCCCCGCCGATGACCCTTTCGGCGAATCCGGCAACCGAGGGGTCACGTCTCAATAGGGTCCGGACCTGTTCCGGATCCTCGATCACGCCGCTGGTGCTCAGGACCATATTCTCCAAATCCTTGGGTACGATCTGCGCGTCGCCCGTCATCATGGCCCTGATGTTTGACGTCATCTGCCCGTGCGCGCCGTCTGTAAATGCCCAGATCAGAAGGAGAGATCCGAGTCCCAGCACAACCGCCAGGAGTGCCAAAAGAGAACGCAACTTGTGGCGAAATAAATTGCGAAAGGCGATTCGAACGAAAATGGTCAAGAGTTCACCACCATCCCGTCGTGGAGCCGGATGTTCCGGTCTGCCTTTTTCATGATGTCGCGGTCGTGTGTCGCGATGAGAAATGTCGTTTTGAATTGCCGGTTGAGATCGAAAAATAGATTAATGAGATCGACTGCAGAACGCGAATCGAGATTGGCGGTCGGCTCGTCACCAAGAACGATCGCGGGATTGGTAACGATGGCCCTCGCGACGGATATCCTCTGCCGTTGTCCGCCGCTCATTTCGCCCGGCCTTTTGTCGCTCTGGTCGGAAAGGCCGACGCGCTGAAGGAGGTCAAACGCCTTCTCCCGCCGTTCCTTTCTTTCAACGCCGAGCAAGAGAAGCGGATATTCAATATTTTCCAGGGCGGTCAGAGCCCAAACCAGGTTATGGGTCTGGAAGACAAAGCCGACCTTCTTGAGCCGGAACTCGGAAAGCTGGTTCTTCGAGAGACGGCCCAAATCCTGTTCGCCGACGACGATCTGGCCCTGGGTCGGCCGGTCCAGGGCTCCGATGAGGTGGAGGAGAGTCGACTTGCCAGAACCGGAAGGTCCGTCGACGACCGCAAATTCTGCCGGCTGAATGTTGAGGTCGATGTTCCGAAGCGCGTTGACCTGAAAGAGGCGGTTGAGATAAAGCTTGCTGACCCCCCTCAACTCGATCAAGGCGCTCACAAAGGACGTTTATACCATCCTTCGGCCCTCTAAGTCCTCAAATTCTTCTCCGTGAAAACGGCCTCGGGGATCGGCGGGCTCGGGTTGAAGTCGATCGTCAAGATTCTCAGGATGGTCTTTTGCCCCTCTTTGGTCTCGGGGATGATCTCCCATCGGGTGGGGACGAGGGAACCGTCCATCTTTTTAAATTCCGAAAAGCGCAAATCTTTGATCAGGTTTCCTTTTTCGTCCAAAAAGTGCTGCTGGACGGGAAGGCTGTCGCTCTCACGAAGCCAAAAAATCACCTTTCCCCACACCACGGGCGCCTCGGGGTGGGGTAGGAGTTCGATCCGCACCAATTTTTCGCCGTCCCGTTCCTCGCGGCCCGCGATCCGGTGTTCGTAATCGTCGGTGTAACTCGACTCTTTCATCAAATCATCGTTCGTGAAGTCGCTCCCCATCCAGGGCTGGAGCATCATCGAGGGCGGGATTTTCAGCACCTTCTCGACTTTGGGAAGATAGCTCCAGAGATTGTCTCCCAGCCTCAAAAAGGTCGTCCCCTCCTCCTTGGGGGGTTTCAGGATCCGTATGAAGACCCGTTTATGGGCCCGATCATCCCACGCGTCCATCAAAAGGGTGCGGCTCCAATTGGGGCGCTGAATCGTCATTTCAATTTCGGAGACGTTGGCGTTCTTCCGCAACTGTTCCACCATCGTCTCAATATATTGACGGGCCGATTTTTCTGGGGGACTGCTCCCTGCCGGGAAAGGAAGGGCGGTCATCAGAAAGTCGAGCAAAAGAAACGCGAATAAGGAGCGCCGCGGTTTCATCTGAGGAGTGTTCCTACTCTTTCGCCTCCTCAAACTCCGCGTCCACAGCGTCCGGTTCCTTCTTCTTTCCGCCTGCGGCGGACCCCTTGTCCTCGCCGTCGCCTTTCTCTTCTCCGCCGGAGGCGGCCTGGGCGGCCTTGTACATCTCCTCGCTCATCTTGTGCGAGGCCTTGACCAGGGCCTCGGTGGTCTTCTTGATCGCGTCGGTCTCGTTATCCTTGACCGCCTTCTTGGCGTCTTCCAGGGCCTTCTCGACGTCGTTCAAGGCCTTGACCGAGATCTTCTCGCGGTTCTCGCTCAGGACCTTCTCCGTCGAGTAGATGAGGGCGTCGGCGGCGTTCTTGGCCTCGATTTCCTCGCGGCGCTTCTTGTCCTCTCCTTCATGGGCCTGTGCGTCCTTCACCAGCTTGTCGATCTCGTCCTTGGCCAGACCGCTCGAGGCCGTGATGGTGATGTGCTGCTTCTTGTTCGTCGCCAGGTCCTTGGCGGAGACGTTCAGGATGCCGTTCGCGTCGATGTCGAAACTGACCTCCACCTGCGGGATGCCGCGCGGGGCGGGGGGGAGCCCGTCCAGCACGAAGCGGCCGAGCGTCCGGTTGTCCTTGGCCATCTCGCGCTCGCCTTGGAGGACGTGGATTTCGACGGACGTCTGGCTGTCGGAGGCGGTCGAAAAGACCTGGCTCTTCTTGGTGGGGATCGTCGTGTTGCGCTCGATCAGCTTGGTCAAGACGCCGCCCAAGGTCTCGATGCCGAGGGTCAGCGGGGTGACGTCCAGGAGCAGCATGTCCTTCACTTCGCCGGAGAGGACGCCGGCCTGGACGGCGGCGCCCAAGGCGACCACCTCATCCGGGTTCACGCCCTTGTGGGGGTCCTTGCCGAAGAACTTCTTCACCTCTTCCTGGACGCGCGGAATGCGGGTCGATCCGCCGACCAGGACGACCTCGTCGATGTCGGAGGGCGAGAGCTTCGCGTCGGCGAGGGCCTTCTTCACGGGCTCCATGGACCTGAGCAGCAGGTCCTCGCACAGGGCCTCGAGCTTGGCGCGCGTGAGTTTCAGGGTCATGTGCTTGGGGCCGGAGGCATCGGCGGTCAAGAAAGGCAGGTTGATCTCGGTCTCGAGCACGCTGGAGAGCTCGATCTTGGCCTTTTCCGCCGCTTCGCGCAGCCGTTGCAGGACCATCTTGTCCTTGGAGACGTCGATGCCCTGGTCCTTCTTGAACTCGGAGATCAGAAACTCCATGATCCTTTGGTCGATGTTGTCGCCGCCCAGGTGCGTGTCGCCGTTGGTGGAGACGACCTCGACCACGTTGTCGCCGACCTCCAGGATGGAGATGTCGAACGTGCCGCCGCCGAAGTCGTAGACGGCGATCGTCTCATCCTTCTTCTTATCGAGACCATAAGCCAACGCGGAAGCGGTTGGCTCATTAACGATGCGGAGGACTTCCAGCCCCGCGATCTTGCCGGCGTCCTTGGTCGCCTGGCGCTGGCTGTCGTTGAAATAAGCGGGGACCGTGATCACGGCCTGCGTGACCTTATCGCCCAAGTAAGCCTCGGCGGCCTTCTTGAGCTTCATCAAGATCTTCGCGGAGATCTCCGGCGGGCTGTAGGTCTTGCCGGTGTTGGGGATTGTGACCTGGGCGTCGCCGTTGTCCGCGGACACGACCTTGTACGGCACCATCTTCTCCTCGTCCTTCACCTCGGATTCCTTGCGCCCCATGAAGCGCTTGATCGAGTAGACGGTATTTTCGGGGTTGGTGACCGCCTGGCGTTTGGCGATCTGGCCGACCAGCACGTCCCCGTCCTTGGTGAAGGCGACGACGGACGGCGTCAGCCTCGAGCCTTCTTCGTTCACGATGACCTTGGGCTCGCTGCCCTCCATGACGGCCACGACGGAGTTGGTGGTTCCCAAGTCTATCCCGATGATTTTGCCCATGAATTTCTCCTATTCCGGATTGGTTACGAGCCTAAGTTAAGCATCCGGGACATTGTGTCAAGCTAAGGGGCCGGAAAAATTGACAAATTGGGAGGGATGGTTAAATTTGCTCCACACCCTACGGGTGCGATTCAGGATTATGATTTTTTGGAGGAGCTGAAACGTGGCTTCCGCGCGACGGGACTATTACGAGATCCTCGGGGTGGCGAAGTCCGCCTCGCCCGAGGAGATCAAGAAGGCCTACCGCCAGCTCGCGCTGAAGTTCCACCCCGATCGCAACCCCGGCGACAAGCAGTCCGAGGAGCATTTCAAGGAGGCCGCCGAGGCCTATGAGATCCTGTCCGACACCGAGAAGCGGGCGCGCTACGACCGATTCGGCCACGCCGGGGTCGGGGCCGCAGGCAGCCGACCCTTTGAAGACGTCGACGACATCTTCGCCTCCTTCGGCGACATCTTTGAGGACTTTTTCGGCTTCAGCCCCGGTCGCCGCGGCCGGTCCCGCGCCCGCCGGGGGCGCGACCTCTCCTCCGAGATCGAGCTGTCGTTCGAAGAGGCCTGTTTCGGTGTCGAGCGGACGATCGAGGTCAAGCGCCGGGAGCGTTGCGAGGATTGCGGCGGTCAGGGCGCGGCCCCGGGTTCGGAGCGCAAGACCTGTCCGTCGTGCCGGGGGTCGGGCCAGGTCGGGCGAAGCCAGGGATTCTTCACGGTGACCACGACCTGCGGACAGTGCCAGGGCGAGGGGTCGATCGTGAGCGATCCGTGCCGGTCCTGCGGCGGGGCGGGGCGCGTCGCCCGCCACAAAAAGATCACCGTCAAGGTCCCGCCGGGCGTCGACGACGGCATCCGTCTCGTGCTCCAAAACGAAGGCGAGGCGGGGGAGTCCGGCGGAGGGAACGGCGACCTGTACGTGTTCCTCCATGTCGCGCGGCACGAGCGATTCGAACGGGACGGCAGGACGATTTTTTCCGAGGAAACGATTCCCATGACGACGGCCGCCCTGGGCGGCGAGATCGAGGTCGTCACGCTGGAGGGCAAGCGCGTGATCCGCGTGCCCAAGGGGACCGAGACGGGCGATACGGTCATCATCGAGGGACTCGGCGTGCCGGAACTCAAGGCGCAAAGCAAGTCGCGGCGCGGCGACCATGTGGTAAGGCTTCTCGTCAAGACGCCCAAGAATCTTTCGTCCAAGCAGGAGGATCTCCTCCGCGAGTTCGCGGCCCTCTCCGGGCACGCCGCGGAGGCGCCGAAGAAGAAAAAGAAGGGGTTCTTTTCCTGATATGACCCACGGAAATCCGGACATCCATCACGAGAAGGGCACGTTCAAGGGGGCGGGGGACTTGGACCTCTTCATCCAGTCCTGGACCCCCAAAAAGCCCCAAAAAACAGGCAAGGCCGTGGCGCCGCTCAAACCCGCCGTCATCGCCATCGTTCACGGCATGGCCGAGCATTCAGGGCGATACGGATTCCCCGTCCGGTATTTCACGCGGCGGGGCTATACCGTTTACGCGATGGACCTCCGGGGCCATGGCGAATCCGGGGGCAGGCGCGCCTACGCCGAATCCCTCGGTCATCTCATGGAGGACCTCCGGCGTTTTCTGGACCGCATCCGGAAGCACGAAAAGGGCAAGAAGGTCTTCCTGGTGGGCCACAGTTTCGGCGGCCAGCTCGCCTTGAACTACGGAGTGCGGCATCCCGAGGGGTTGGCGGGCATCATCGTTTCGTCGCCGAACGTGAGCCTCAAGGTCCGCATCCCCCTCCTCAAGCGCCTGGCGGCGCCGGTCCTCTCGCGGCTCGTCCCCAAGCTCGCGTTGGGCAACGAGTTGGATCCCAGCATGGTCTCGCGGGACCCCGAGGTCGTGGACGCCTACCGCCGTGACCCGAAGATCCAGAAGAAGATCACGACGCGGCTCGCCGACATCGTCCTGGAGAACCATCTCACCATCATAGCCCTGGCCAAGAAGCTCAAGGTGCCGAGCCTCCTGATGCACGCCGGCGCCGACCTCATCTGCTCGCCCGAGGGGACGCGCGCGTTCTTCGAGAACATTCCCATCCGGGACAAGAGGTTCAAGGTCTACGAGGGTTTCTATCACGAGCTTTTCAACGAAGTCGGCCGCAATCAGGTCTTCCGGGACATGGAGCTATGGATCTTAAAAAGGCTGTAATCACCGCGGTCATCCTACTCATCGCCGCCGCTCAGGCCGCGGCGAAGGAGTCCTATCCGTCCGCCCTCAAGGAGTGGACGCGGACCGGAAAGGTCTACGTCTGGGACAACATGGAGGCGCGACTGATCTGGAACGCGACCTACCTTTCCCCCGATTTTCGTGCGGCCCGGCGGGAGAAGCTCGATGCCCTCCTCGAATGGACCGACGCGGAGCTCATGACGCAGGTTCGCGAGGACGCGGAGGAATCGGCCGACTACGACGTCTTTTTCCTCTCGATCTACGCCGGGTCCGCGGCGGCGCCCGAGGTGGGCAAGGACGACGGCCTCTGGCGCGTCTTCTTGGATACGAAGGGCGCCACGATCGCCCCCGTTCAGATGGAGCGCCTGCCCGTCACGCAGGTGGAGAAGGTTCTTTATCCCCACCTCGACAAGTGGTCCCGGGCCTACTACGTGCGCTTCCCCAAGACCCTCCATCCAGGCGACGCCTTTACGCTCCGCATGGCCGGAGTCCCCGCCAAGTCCCAGCTGGTTTGGAAGTAAGGTGCTAGACGTAGCCCAACGACTCGACGATCCGCGTCCGGCAGATCCGGTAGGCCGGCGAGACCGCGGCGATCACGGCGGAAAGCATGGCGACGAGGAATGCCTGGAGGAGAAGCGGCGGGGTCACGGCCACCCGGGTGACGTAAACTTGAGCCGCCTGAGGAGGAGTCATCTCGATGCCGACGGCCGACAGGATGGCCGCCGCGCCGGTTCCCACGAGAAGTCCCAATCCCGCTCCCAGCAGGCCCAAGAAGAACCCTTCCATCAATATGAGCGCGAACACGGTCTCCCGCCCGCCTCCGATCGCCAGCATGGTTCCGAATTCGCGGGTGCGCTCCAGGATCGCCATATTGACGGTATTGCCGATGCTGATCACAAAGACGATCAGGAGGATCAACTGGATGGTCTCGTAGATCTTGTTCAGGAGGGACTTGCTCTGGCGGTAGTAGTCGGCCATTTCATACCAGGGGATGATCTCCAGGTCCTTCAGGTGTCCCCCCTCTATTCCGATCCGGGAGAGTAGGGCTGCCTTCACGTGATCCGTTTGAGCCGTCCTATCCAGAACGACCAAGAGGCTTTGCGCCTGATTGGGCGTTCCCAGGATGGCCTGGGCCTTTCCCAGGTTGAGCTTCATGGCCCGGTCGTCGAAGTCCTTGATGAAGGTCGTGAACGTTCCACGGACTCGAAATTGGGCGCCGTCCAGCGCCCCGCCGGGGCGGGTGGTCACGAAGCCGACGGAATCGCCGACTTTGAGACCCAACGACGCGAGGAGGCCCGTGCCGAGCACGACGCCGTCCGGTTCCGCGGGGTCGAGATCCGCGCCTTCCACGATCCGTATCGAGGGCATGTTCTGTCCGTTGGTCCGGAATCCCCCCATCCATTGTTCCCTTTGGGCGTCCACGCCCAGGGCCATGCATCCGACGGTGACCGAGCTCGAGCTCGCCATGCCGGAAAACGACAGGCGGGGCGCCGTGAAGAGAACGTGGGGTGTTTTTTCCACCTCACCCTGAACGCGCGGGAGATCCGGGATCAGGAACTGAAACGGATCGGTCGCCCCGAGCCGGTCATAGCCGCGGGCGTTCACCTGCAGGTGTCCCGTTTGGCTGTGGATGAAGACTTCACGGAACCCGTCCATCAGGTCGGTGAAAAATCCGCCGATGACGATGAGACCGCTGCTGCCCAGCGCGAGGATGGACATCGTGAGCAGGGTGCGCCGTTTGTTCCGTAACGTGTTTCTTGCGGCGATCCGCGTCAACAGCAGGATGATTTTCATAAGTTGCTGAAGCTGGAGCCTGAAAATATAGTCTAAAAAGAGATGGGACTCAAAAAAATTATCATATTGAAATGAATATTATTGTCGCAATAACAAGACGTCATTTATCAAGTGGATAGATGCGTATGGATCGATGCCTGCGAGGCGTCATAGAAGGGTGTCGGTTTGGAATTCGGCCCGGGGATCCGGATAGTCGATGTTGTAATGCAATCCCCGGCTTTCCTTCCGCCACAGGGCGCATCGGATGATCAGGTCGGCGACCGTCGCGATGTTTCGGAGCTCCAAGAGGTCGGACGTCACCCGGAAGTTCCAATAATACTGGTTGATCTCTTCCATGAGCAGATCGACGCGACTCCGCGCCCGGATCAGGCGCTTGTCGGAGCGGACGATCCCCACGTAATTCCACAGGGTGCGCCGGATCTCGTCCCAGTTCTGAGCGATGACGACATTCTCGTCGCTGTCGGTAGCGGTGCCGGGGTTCCACGCGGGGAGGGACCTCGCTTCGCTGGTCCCTGCGCGCGCCTTCACCTCGTCCATCGCGGTTTTTGCCGCCCGGTCCGAAAACACCACCGCCTCCAATAGAGAATTTGAGGCCAGCCGGTTGGCCCCATGCAGCCCCGTACAGGCGACTTCGCCAGCCGCGAGCAGCCCTTGAATGTTCGTGCGGGCGTCCAGGTCCGTCACGACGCCGCCGCAGAAGTAGTGCGCGGCGGGGACTACCGGGATAGGGCGGACGGTGATGTCGATGCCGTAGCTCAAGCATTTTTCGTAGATGGCCGGAAAGCGCTCCCGGATGAACGAGGCCGGCTTGTGCGTCAGGTCCAGCCACGCGTATTCGTAGCCGGTCCGCTTGAGCTCCGCGTCGATGGCGCGCGCGACCACGTCCCGCGGGGCCAGGTCCTTCATCGGATGGTATTTTTCCATGAAGGCACGGCCGTCCGGCAGACGGAGGACGCCGCCCTCGCCGCGGACGGCCTCGGTGATGAGGAAGGACTTCGCCTCCGGATGGAAGAGACAGGTTGGGTGGAACTGGACGAATTCGAGGTTCGCCATGCGCGCGCCGGCTCGGTAGGCCATCGCCATGCCGTCTCCGGTCGCGATGTCCGGGTTGGACGTATACAGGTAGACCTTGCCCGCCCCCCCCGTGGCCAAGAGGGTGATGCCGGCCGCAATGCTTTCGATGTTTCCGGACTTCTGATCGAGGACGTAGGCCCCCAGGCAGCGGAGCGGCTCTTTCCGATTGGTGATCAGGTCCACCGCGAAGTGGTGCTCCAAGACGCGGATGTCCGGGTGCGATTTGATCGCCTCCAGGAGGGCGCGCTCGATCTCGGCGCCCGTCGTGTCCTTGAAATGCAGGACGCGCCGTTCGCTGTGGCCGCCCTCGCGCGTGAGATCGAATCCGCCGCCGGCGGATTGTTTGGAAAACTGGACGCCCCAGTCGACCAGCCTCCGGATGGCGGACGGGCCCTGGGTCGCGACCAATCGCACGGCGTCCTCGTGGCAAAGGCCGTAGCCGCACTCGAGGGTGTCCCGGATGTGCTTGTCGACGGAATCAATGGCGGACATGACCGCCGCGATCCCGCCCTGCGCATAGTTGGTGTTGGACTCGGCCCGGGTCTTTTTCGTGATGACGGTGACCGTCCCATGCTTGGCCACCTCGAGCGCGAAACTCAGACCGGCGATTCCGGAGCCGATGACCAGGAAATCCGTCTGCATCATGATCACTATCCCGCACAAAGCGGCGGCAAAAAAGGCCTATTTTTTGACGGGGGACGGTGCTAACTTCCTGCCCCATGTCGGAGCCGAGCTTCCTCGAACGAAGATGGCGCCCGCGCAAACCCCTGACGACCGATCAGTTGCTGGGGATTGCGAATTATCTGACCTACGCCCGCATCGCGATCGTCCCCGTCGTCGTTCTTCTCCTCATGGGCGTCCAGCCCTACCGGTTGGACCGCCAGTCGCTGAATGTTTTTCTGAGTTGGACCGCGATGACCTTCTTCGTCGTCGCCCAGATTTCCGACGTGATCGACGGTATCTACGCCCGCAAGTACGGCGTCTCGAGCTCGTTCGGGAAATTCATCGATCCCCTCGCCGACAAGCTCCTTTCGACCGCCGGGCTCATCATGCTCGTCTCCCTGGACCGCGTCGCCGCCTGGGTCGCGATCCTTCTCGTCGCCCGGGAGATCACCATCACGGGGCTGCGGGGCGTGGCCGCCTCCGAAGGGTTGGAGATGGCCGCCTCGGACTGGGGCAAGAAGAAGACGATCATCCTGTCCGTCGCCCTGGGATGCCTCATGGTCCACTACCCGTTCTGGGGGATCGACCCGCAGCGTCTCGGGACGGTGATCCTGTGGGTCACGCTGGCCGTCTCGATGGGATCGGGGGCGCATTACGTTTGGACGTTTTTCAAGGCCGTCATCGTCAGTCCTAAGAAAACTCAAACCTAGGGGGCGAACACCACGTTCGCCCCTACACCATGGAGGTGTTTATGGCCGTCGCAAGAGTCACCGACATCATCGCATCATCGAAGGAAGGCTGGGAGGACGCCGCCCGCCAGGCGCTGACCCGCGCCGCGAAGACGCTCAGGGGCATCACCGGCATGGAAGTCATCAGCCAAAAGGCGAAGGTCGAGAACGGGCGCATCACGGAGTACCGGGTCGAGTGCCGGATCACGTTCATTCTGGAAAAATGATCCGTCCGTCATAAGGAGAGAGACATGAAGAAAACTTCCCTCGCGGCCGTCATCGCCTTATTCGCGGTCTTCGTCGCCTCGTCCGCGTCCGCCGCCCTTTGCGGCGCCGGTGACAGGGCGCAAGTGCTCTGGAAGGGCACCTGGTACCCGGCCTCCGTCCAACGCGTCAGCGACGACGGGCAGAAATGCTTCATCCACTACGACGGCTACGGCAGCAATTGGGACGAATGGGTCGGCTCGGACCGGATCAAGGTCGCCGGGGCCTCGGCGCCGGCCGCCGCTCCGGCTGCGGCCTTCAAGGCTGGGGACTCCGTCCAGGTCAATTGGAAGGGCTCGTGGTGGAACGCGAGCGTCCTCCAAGTCCTCGGAGGAGGCCGCTACCGCATCCATTACGACGGCTATGACAGCTCGTGGGACGAGAACGTCGGTCCCTCGCGGATCCGTCCGAGATAATAACCGCCCGTTTTCGTTGGTTATTGTGAAAGGCCGCATTCACTTGAATGCGGCCTTTTTTTGTCCTTGGAAACCGCAGATCATCCCACGGTCGATACATAAAAGGCAGCGATAAACGACAGTCCGAATTAGGACTCTCATTGGCTGCCTTTTAGTACCATAAGCCCCCATCTGCATAAGGCGTGTGGGGCTTAAGGTAACCTGAAAGCTAACGCAAACAACAATCAGGGGAGGAAGATCCATGAGTCATCGCTTTTGGGGCCTTATGGCCTGTGTGTTCGTGCTCGGTTTGGGAAGTATCGGAGCCGCGGGTTGCGGCTCGGACGGGACATCGGAAGTGACCCTGGACGATTCCGATGTCGTAACGCCCGGAGAGGGGACGGTTTCGGAGGGAGAGGGAGGCGACGAGGTCGTTCCACCCGCCGCGGCGCTGGAGGATTGCGCCGTTGCCGGCGACGAGGACGGCGATGGTGTCGCGGATTGTTTGGACGCCGACTGCGCCGCCGACCCGGCATGCGCATTGCCGCCTCCGGCGGTCGCCGAAGGCGATTGCCTGGACGGCATCGACGGCGATTCCGACGGGGCCCTCGATTGCGCCGACACCGACTGCGCAGCCGATCCGGCCTGCGCGCTTCCCCCCGCCGTCGCGGTTGAGGATTGCGCGACGGTGGCCGATGAGGATGGCGACGGTCAGGGCCAATGCTCCGATACCGACTGCGCGGGCGACCCGGCCTGCTCCGGAGGCGGGGGCGGCCCGTGGGAGATCGATCCGAGCCTCTTGGAGAAATTCAAGGCGGTCGACCAGAAACCGTTTCCCGGCCCGGGGCCGGTTTGTCTGAGCTGCCCCGATCCCTTCGAAAAGCCCGTGATCGAGCAAGGATTCG
The DNA here is from genome assembly GCA_035454885.1 of bacterium. NCBI lineage: Bacteria > bacterium. The sequence goes on along the minus strand of DATIGE010000040.1, from coordinate 22,646 downwards.
GCTTCTAGGATGGAGGGGCGACACCTAACCACGGTGCCGCTGCGCTGACCACGTGTTCGCCCGACTGTGGGGGGGCGAAAACGGCCCCGGTGGGGCAACCTGCCGGGGCCGTTTTGCATTGTCTTCTATGCAAGAATGCAGGCCTTGCAGCCATTCTTGCAAAATCGACCGAACCATAAGTATGTAAGTCTTTGATCTGACGGATCTTTCTATGTCGGCCCCGCAGGCATGGGACTTGCTAATAGTCTCATCAGAGGGGTCTATGTCTAACATCATGGATATCATCAATCAGGCCCTGCAGGCGGCCCAATCCGCCAGTCAGAACGAAGCGCTGATGTACGCGTCGGACAACAACAAGACCGTCGCTCTGGGCCAGATTCTAGGCATGCAGGCCTCCTTGCAGCAGGCCAGCCTCGACCGCGAATTGCAGCTCGCCGCCAATCTCGAGCTCTCGATCGAGAAACTGGACACCCATCTGCAGACCTCCGTCCTCGAGTATCGCCAGCAGATGACCGCCGAGGAGAACCGCCATGTCGAGAAAATAGCCGAGGCGGGCCAAAAGCTCCAAGACATGCAAATGACGTCCAGCCTGGGCCCCGACCTTCCTCCGCCCGTGCCAGAAGAAGATTCTTAAGCCCGATCCACGTACTCGTTGGTCTCGGTGTTGACCCGGACCAATTCGCCCTCTTCGATGAATTGGGGGATCTTGATGGTGAGACCGTTGTCGAGGGTGGCCGGTTTGGCGCCCCCGGCAGCGGTGGCGCCTTTCATGGGGGGCTGGGTCTCGACGATCTTGAGCGTCATGGTGGTGGGGAGCTGGACGCCGATCGGCCTTTCGTCGTGCATCAGGACCATGACCTTGGTGTTGGGCTGGAGATAATTGACGGCGTTGCCCAGTTCGTCCTTGTTGATGGTGATCTGCTCGTAGTTCGCCGAATCCATGAAGTGGTAGGTGTCGCCGTCGTTGTAGAGATACTCCATCTCTTTCTCGTTCAGGACCGCCTTTTCGACGGTGTCTTCGGACCGGAACCGGTACTGCAGCTTGTTACCGGTGCGCAGGTTCCGCATCTCCACCTGCACCTTGCCCCGCTTGTTGCCCTGCGTGATGTGGTCGATCCCCATCACCTTGCAGAGTTCTCCGTCATAGAGGATGACCATTCCGACGCGGATTTGAGTGGCTGCGATCATGGGGTTCTCCTTCGAGACATTGATTCGGGCGCCTTTATGGTTAAGATAGCACCGCGTGTCAACCCTGGGAAAGACCCTCCGTTTCGTCCTCTGGTCGCCTTTCATCGCGTTGGGGGGATTTTTCGTTTTCTCGTTGCCTCCCGTGGCGTCGCTCCGCTGGGCCCATCCCATCCGCACGGCCTTCATGTGGCAGAGGCCGGGCGCCGTCGGACAGACCTGGGTGCCGCTCCCCCAAATCTCGGCCGCCCTGCAATCCTCGGTCGTTTCCGCCGAGGATGCGACCTTCTACGAACACAGGGGCGTGGACTTTCGGGAAATGCGGGAATCCCTGAAAAAAAATCGCGGGAAAAGGAAATACGCGCGCGGATTTTCGACGATCACCATGCAGCTGGCGAAGAACCTCTACTTGACGCCCGAAAAGGTCATCGTCCGGAAGATTTTGGAGATCGCGCTGGCCTTCGAGATGGAAGCCCTCCTGCCCAAAGAGAGGATCTTGGAGTTGTACTTGAATCTCGTCGAATGGGGGCCGGGCGTCTATGGGGCGGAGGCGGCGTCCCGCCATTACTTCAAGAAGACGGCGGACTCGCTCTCCTCCGGCGAGGCGGCGTTTCTCGCCGCGATCCTGCCGAATCCGCGGAAATGGGGCCAATGGCCGCCGGGCCCGTACGTCCGGAAGCGGATGGACGTCCTTCAGGCCAAAAAGAAACCCCTCGAGCCGTTGCCGGAACTGCCCGAAGACGAGGAGATCCCTGAAAACCCGCGGCCCGAGAGGGGAGAGCCGATCCCTCAGGATCTTTGAGGAAGCGGCGGGAACGAAGGCGGAGGCGGCGGGGGTGCGGATGCCTCGCCCGTTGACGGGGGCCGGGTTCCGCGCGTCACGGCGACCCCCAAGACGGACCATCCGAGATAGACGAGCCAGAAGATCCCGCTCTTGGCCAGCCCCTGGGTCACGAGAACGGTCTGAAGGAGCGTCGGCAGTGTGATGGCGTAAAAGGCGATCGAGGCGGTCTGGCCGTACTGGAGCCCCGTTCCAAACAGCCTCGCCGGAATCAACAGTAGCAGGGCCAGGAAGCAGATCACCGGGATCAGGAAGAGCCACAACAGGGGCAGGACGCCCAGCGCCACGGCCGCGAACAAGATCCAAAGAATGCGGTCCTTGTAGGCGATCAGCCAGTCGATCACGTCGGTCGAGGTAAGTTGGAAGTCGGGCGCCGCCGACCAGAGGTATTCACGGCTCTCGAACCGGCTCTTTTTGATAATGGCCTTGGTCTTGGTGATGACGAGGGCTTGCTCGTAGTTCTCCAAGTCCTCCGCGCTGAGGACCTTGCCGCTGGTATCGACGATCAAGGTGAATTCCGCATCGGAAAAGACGAAGGGTTCGGGAAGCGTCGTCGAGAGATGACCCTGATCGATCTTGATCTCGAAAGGCGGAAGGGAGTTCTTCGCGACCTGAAGCGCCGGCGTCCAGTTCCGCGAAAGCCACCAGACGCCCACGCCGCAGACGGCCAGGGTGTAGAGGGTGGTGAAGACCATGTAGTAGACAAAGGCCCGGACGGCGGACTTGCGCACGACGGTCCGGAAGAAAAAGGGATTAACGGCGCTGATGACTATTTCGAGGAGAAGAATGAGCGGGAGACGGGATTTGAACCCGCGACATCCACCTTGGCAAGGTGGCGCTCTACCACTGAGCTACTCCCGCAACTTCAAAATCCAAGAGCGGGTCGTCCTGATCAAAGATCAGGGCTCCCGCAAAAAACAGGCCGAGCTATTAACACATGGGGCCCGTTTGTCAAATTTGATGCCTATCCCGAAACAATCCGGTTCTTGCCCGCCTTTTTGGCCTTCAGGAGCGCCGTGTCCACCGTCTCGAGGAAGACCTTCTTGTTCAGAAAACTGCAGTCGGGGAAGGCGAAGAGGCCGATGGATGCGGTGAGCGTGAGCACCGGACGGGGGACCTCGATCCGGATCGCGCGGATGTGCTCCTGGATGCGGACGGCGACCGTCCGCGCCCCGTCCATGATCGCCTCCGGCAAAAGCACCAAAAACTCGTCGCCGCCGTAGCGGCCGGCGATGTCCACCTTGCGGATGCAGTCCCGGACGGCCGTCGCCGCTTTTTTGAGGGCCACGTCGCCCATCAGGTGTCCGCGCGTGTCGTTGATCTGCTTGAAGTCGTCGATGTCGATCATGATTCCGGCGATGGAATGTTTGTAGCGTTTCGCGCGCTCGATCTCGCGTTCGATCTCAAGATCGAGCTGGCGGCGGTTCAGGAGGCCCGTCATTTCGTCGGTCATCGACTGGCGCTCCAGGATGCCGTTCAAGTGCCTGAGCGCCGCCTTTTGGACGGCGAGCCTGTCGAGGAGAAATCCGAAATAAGACCCGAAGACCGCGAAGACGAAGGGGGTCGAGATCGTCATGTAGAGGTAGATGTAACGATGTTCCTCCGCGTCGGCGTTCAGGGCGGCGAGGTTCCAACCGTTCCGAACAAGGGCGCTGACCAAGAAGCCCCCGAGAGGGGCCCCGAGGCCGAGGACCAGTCCGACAAGAAGGCCGAGATACTTGTAAAATCTCATGCGTCCAGACTCTAAAAGACGATTTCCAGGGCGCTCCGGTCGCCGGATTGGATGGCCTTGAAGGACGCCCGGACCTGCGGGAGAATGCGGTGGACGAAGAAACGCGCCGTCTTGATCTTGCCGTCCAGAAAGGCCGCTTCCTCGTTTTGCCTGATGAAGCTCTTGTGTTGCGAGGGATCGTCGACCTTCTCATCGAGGAGCTTAGCGAGTTTGGCGTGCGCTCGCACCGACTGGTCCAGCAAGTAGTAGGCGACGACGACCGTCGCGAACATGTTGAGGAAGTCGGAGGCCGAGAGCATCGGGTAATTGAAGTCGCCCTTGCCCGTCATCTCCATGAAACTCATCGCCGTCTGGGCGATCAGATCGAGCGCCTTTTTGAACTCCGCCATCTCGGCCTTGAGCGCCGGTTCGTTCTGATTCGCCGTCACGAAAGAGTCCACCATGGCGTAAAATTGCTGGACGGTCTGCCCGCCGTTCAGGGGCAGCTTCCGTCCCAGGAGGTCCAGGGCCTGGATGCCGTTCGTCCCTTCGTAGATGGAGGAGATCTTCACGTCGCGCATGTACTGCTCAACCGGATACTCCGCGATGTAGCCGTAACCGCCGTAGGTCTGCATGGCGAGCTCGGTCACCTTGAATCCCATGTCCGACCCGTAGGCCTTGCACATGGGGGTCAGGAGGTCGGCAAAACCCTGATACTTGGCGCGTTCCTCCAGATCCGGGTGGCACTTCGCCAGGTCGATGTAGAGGGCCGCGTGAAAGAGCATCGAGCGGAGGCCCTCCACGAGTGCCTTCTGGGTCATGAGCATGCGGCGGACGTCCGGGTAGGTGACGATCGCCTTGCCCTGTCCCTGGATGCGCTCCTTCGCGTATTTGACGGCGTGCTCGTAGGCCGCGGCCGCGATGGCCTGGCCCTGCATGCCGCAGAGCAGCCGCGCCTCGTTCATCATTTGAAACATCTGCTTCATGCCCGAGCGCGGTTCGCCCACGAGGTGGCCGAAGCATCCGTCGTTGTCGCCGAAGGCCAGCGTGCAGGTGGCCTGGGCGCGGATACCCATCTTGTGCTCGATGTTCACCGTCTTGACGTCGTTGGGGTCCCCGAGCGACCCGTCCTTGTTCACCCGGATCTTGGGCACCGCGAACAGCGTGATGGTCTTCGTGGAGCCTTCCTTGTCGCCCTCGATCCGGGCCAGGACGAGGTGGATGATGTTCTCCGTCAGGTCGTGGTCGCCCGAGGAGATGAAGATCTTCCCGCCCTTGATCTTGTAGGTTCCGTCGGGCTGGGGAACGGCCACGGTCTTCAGGTCGCCGACGGCGCTGCCGGCCTGGGGCTCGGTCAGGCACATCGTGCCGGCCCATGCGCCCGCGTACATCTTGGCGACATAGAGGTTCTTGAGATCCTCGGACCCGAAGACCTCGATCAAATGCGCCGCGCCGCGCGTGAGACCCGGATACATCGAGAAGGACACCGAGGCGCCCGTGATGAATTCCGCAACGGGCATCATGACGGTCACCGGCAGGCCCTGCCCCCCGTAGGTCGTCGGGACGTCCAGGCTGATGAAGCCGTTCTCGGCGTATTTCCGATAGGCCTCCTTGAAGCCCTTGGGCGTCGTGACGGACTTGCCGTCGAAGCGCACGCCCTCGCGGTCGCCGGAGGCGTTCAGAGGCGCCACCTCCTGCTGGGCGAACTTGAGGGCCTGTTCGATGATCATGTCGAACATATCTCCCGTGAAGTCCTTGAACGGCGGGAGCGCGAGGACCTTGTCGTAGCCGATCTGCTCCTTGAGGATGAAATCAATGTCGCGTCGATTGACGATGTAGTCCATTGCGTTACCCCCTCATCCCACCTTCGGCCGAGCCCGTTCGATGATCGCCGCAAGATCCGCCGTCGCCGGCAGGGTCCCGAAGGCATGGCCCCAGTCGCCGCCCAGGCGCGAGGCGAGGAAGGCTTCCGCGACGGCCGGGTGTCCGCGGCGAAGGAGGAGCGAGGCCTGAAGGGCCAGGGCCAAACCTTCGACCAGTCTCCGGGCCAGGGATTCGTCGGCCGGAATCTTCTTTGCGGCATTCAAGATGCGGTCCAAATGATGGTCGAGGCGGATGTCCGAAGCCTTCTTGATCTCGGCGATCAAGGCTTCCAGGGTTTTAGGCTCCTTCTGCGCCGCCCTCAGGACGTCGAGGGCGATGACGTTTCCGGACCCTTCCCAGACGGCATTGACCGGGGCCTCGCGGTAAAGCCTGGGCAGGATGGATTCCTCCACGAACCCGCCGCCGCCGAGGCATTCCAGGGCTTCGTAGACGTGTGAGGGCGCGCGCTTGCAGATCCAATACTTCGAGACGGCGGTGGCGATCCGGCGGAAGGCGTCCTCGAAGCCGTCGTTTTCGTGGTCGTAGGCGTGGGCCAGCCGCATGGCGAGGAGGGTCGCCGCCTCGGACTCGACGGCCAGGTCGGCCAGGACGTTTCGCATGAGGGGTTGGTCGATCAACGTCTTGCCGAAGGCGTTCCGGTGGCCGGTGTGGTGCAAGGCCTGGACCAACGCCTGCCGCATGAGGGACGACGAGCCGATCGTGCAATCCAGCCGCGTGTGGTTGACCATCTCGATGATGGTCGGGACGCCGCGGCCTTCCTCTCCGACCATCCGCGCCCAGGCGCCGTCGATTTCCACCTCGCCGGAGGCGTTCGAGCGGTTGCCGAGCTTGTTCTTGAGCCGCTGGATGAAAAAGGGGTTCTTCGTTCCGTCCGGTTTCCAGCGGGGGAGGAGAAAGCAGGAGAGACCCTTGGGGGCCTGGGCAAGGATGAGAAAGGCGTCGCTCATCGGGGCGGAGACGAACCACTTGTGGCCCGTGACGACGTACTCGCCGCCCGGCCCGCCCTTTCCCTGAGGAACGGCCCTGGTCGTGTTCGCGCGCACGTCGGAACCGCCCTGCTTCTCCGTCATCCCCATGCCGAGGATCACGCCCTTCTTGCGTGAGGCGGGGACGAAGCGCCGGTCATAGACGGAGGAGGTGATCAGAGTTTCCCATTCGGCCGCGACGTCGGGTTGTTTCCGGAGCGCGGGAACGACCGAATAGGTCATCGAGATCGGGCAGAGGTGTCCGAATTCCGCCTGGCTCATGAGGAACATCTTGGCCGCGCGGGCGACGTGGCTCCCGGGTTTGTCCGTCTTCCACGGCCCGCTGTGCAGCCCGTTCTCGACCGAGAGGCGCATGAGCTCGTGCCAGGAAGGATGATAATCCACTTCGTCGAGGCGGTTCCCGAAGCGGTCATGCGTCTTGAGGACGGGGGTATTTTCGTTCGCCTCGAAGCCCAGGCGGATCGATTCGGGTCTCCCCAGGAGTTCGCCGAAACGGGCCAGATCGTCGATGAAGGCCCCAGCGCCCTCGCGCGAGACCGCGTCGACCAGGGCGGCGTCGGAGGTGAATAGGTTCAGGTTCTCGAGGGGAGGGGGCTGGTTGAAGACCTCATGCGTGGACATATGGAACCTCCCTAGGTAAGGAACCCCTAGAATGAAACCGATTCGGAGTCTACCAATGAGTCATTTTCTGATCCATTTCTCATTGGTACTGCGCCGATTGAAAGGAGTTTTTCAATGATCGGCGCTGTATGCGTCTTTTGCGGTTCGAGCCCCGGTGACCGCCCGGTCTTTGCGGACGCGGCGCGGGCCTTGGGGACGACGCTTGCGCACCGCGGGATCCGGCTGGTCTACGGAGGGGGGAACGTGGGTCTCATGGGCGTCGTCGCCGACGCCGCCCTGGCCGCCGGCGGAGAGGTGGTCGGCGTCATCCCGGAGGCCCTCTTTGCCAAGGAGGTCGCGCACGGGGGCCTGACCAAGCTCCATCGGGTCCAGTCCATGCACGAACGGAAAACGCTCATGTACGACCTCTCCGATGGATTCATCGCCTTGCCCGGCGGGATCGGAACCCTTGAAGAAATTTTCGAGATCCTCACCTGGGGGCAGTTGGGTCTCCATCAAAAGCCTTGCGGTTTCTTGAATGTTGAGGGTTATTTCGACCCGCTTCTGGCGTTCATGGACGAAATGGTGAGCAGGCGGTTCGTGAAGGAGAAACACCGGGCGCTCGTGATGACCTCGCCGGACGTGGACGGGCTCCTCGAGCGATTCGAGCGGTTCCATCCCCCCCGCCTGGACAAGTGGATCGAACCCGGCGAGACTTAGACAAACAAGGAGAGTGCCGTGCAGCAACGATTCATCGAAAAACGGATTCAGACCAAGGTCGAGGGCGAGGTCCTCAAGTGGGGCCGGTGCCTCTGCGGCCTCTGCCACAAGAAGGGCAAGATGGGCACGACGACCAAGCCCACGGTTCAGAAGCCGGTCGTGGTCATCCTCTGCGCCGATTGCGCCGTGAAGGACCTCGAACAGCGCCACAACATCCCCCACAAGGAGGCCAAGGACCGCCACGAAAAGACCCAGAAGGCCCAGGAGCGTCTCCTGAAGGTCATCTTGGAGCGGTATCAGGAGACGACGGGCAAAAAGGTGCCCAAGAACATGCAGGCGATCTCGGAGGTCGTCCAGCCGGGCGTGGAGTGGTGGCAGAACGGGCTCTCGGAGAACGAGCGCTGGGAGATTGCCCAGCTCTCCAAGGACGATCAAAAAAAGCGCTTCCGCGAATCGCCGATCCTGCCCCCCACCAAGACGCCCATCGTCAACACCGGCCCCGAGACCGGCCGCAACGACCCGTGCCCGTGCGGGAGCGGGAAGAAGTATAAGAAATGCTGTCTGGAAAAGGCGGCCTAACGACCCGAAGTTTTGATCAGGGTCAGCGTGTAGGGGACATTTTCCGCCAAGGCCTTGGCGAGGCTCACCTCGAGAACATAGTCGCCGTCCTGGGGCATTCGCACGGATTCCAGGGCGACGCGTCCGCCCGAACCGCTCGCCTCGGCGACGGTTTTTGTCTTCTTCAGCCGGTTCCGATACGTCAGCTTCGCCCTCAAGTCGGCGACGGTCCCCTCGGGCATGGCGGCGTCGATCCGGTAGATCTCCCTTTTGCGCGCCCTGAAACGGAAGGTATCCTGCTCATCGCCGCCACCGAGGCAGTTCCTTTGAGGCTCCGCCGCGTCCACGTCGATTTCTCCAGTCGCGCCCTCCGGGCAGTCGAGGTCCATGGGAACGAGGCTCACCTTGAAAACCGTCTGGTCCTTGTGCATGTCCCCCGTGTCGCTTCCGACGGCCAGGACATAGCGGCCGGGCCGGACGACTTGATAGGCGGACCGCCTGAGCCGGCGGGGTTCGCCGTCAATGGAAAGGGCGGCCAGCCTTTCGCCCTCGGGGTCTTGAAGCTCCACACCGGCGTAGGGTTTTGAGGTTTCCCTGGGCCGCCCGGAGGAGAGATCGATCCCCTTGTCCAAGGCCTTGAGCCCCAGCGTGATTTCCGCGCCGGGCTTGAGCTTGAGGTAGAAATAATCCTTCGCCCCCTTTTTTTGATGGTGATTGAGCCTGTAGTCGCGGTTGAGCTCGATGGGCTCGGCCTTGTCGGCATTGGGTCCGCCGGCGACCGGGAGGCCGAAGTTCAAGTCCTTTTTCTTGGCGGGGGCGGGCTCCGCTTCCCTGTGAGGGCAGGGGCAGCAGTGCTCTTCAGCCTGGACCGCCGAAGAGGCGACCGTCAAGGCGAGCGCGACGACCCATGCCGCCTTTCTCATCCCCTACTCATCGCACATTTTCGCCGTTTCGCAAAGCGCTTCGGATGGCGTACAGTCGGTCCTCATGGCGGAGGGCGGTTTCTATTTTGAAGGAGACGACTACTTCGAGGCCCTCGAACGGGACCTCGCCCTGGCGACGCGGTCCATCGACGTCGAGCTCTATTACTTCGCCAGCGACCGCACGGGGGTGCGCTTCGCCGACCTCCTGATCCGGAAGGCCTCCGCCGGAGTCCGGGTCCGGCTGATCTATGACGCCATCGGTTGCCGGGGAACGTCGGAGGAATTTATTCTCCGGCTCGACCATGCCGGCGTCGCGGTGAAGTCCTTCCACCCCCTCCTGTCCTTGGGGACCCAGCTCACGCGCCGCACGCACCGGAAGTTCTTTGTGATCGACGGGCACACCGCCTTCTTGGGGGGATTCAACCTGGCGGACGAGTATTCGCGGGCTGCCTCCGGAGACGCCGCGTGGAGGGACACGGGGGCGCGGGTGGCCGATCCGCGTCTCGTGGCGAGCTTGAGCGCCCTCTTTGAGGAGTCGTGGAACGACGTCCGCCGACGCCCGCGGGATCTGCTCGGCCGCAGGCCCCGCCCGGCCGACTGGGGGAGGCCGCGCGGGGAAATTGTCGCCAATTACGGCTGGCAGAAGAGGAGTTTGATCCGCCAGGAGTACCTGGCGGCGATTGTCCACGCCAGGAGGAGCATCTTCATCACGAATCCCTACTTCGTGCCCGACGTGGGGCTGAGGCGCGCGCTGAAACGGGCGGCGCGGAGGGGCGTGGACGTGCGCATTCTGACGGCGGGGGAGAGCGACGTGCCGATCGCGCGCTGGGCCGGGCGCGCGGTCTACGGCGGCATGCTCCGGGCCGGCGTCCGGATCTTCGAGTACACCGAACGCATCCTGCACGCCAAGAGCGCCTCGGTCGACGGGGCCTGGTACACGGTGGGCACGGCCAACCTGGATCACTTGAGCTTTTTCCGGAACCACGAGGTCAACCTCTTCGGCTTCGACGAGAAGCCCGCGGCGGTCCTTGAGGCGCAATTCGGAAAGGACCTGGCCGGCGCCCGGGAAGTGGTCTGGGAGGCCTGGAAGCATAGGTCGTGGCTGGAGAAATTGCGCGAACGGGTGCTGTATTGGTTCCGGGTGTGGTTGTAAATTGACGCGGCTTCGGGGTGGATGCTACCTGAAGATCCTCTATGAAAGAACCCTACGATCCCCAATCCGTCGAACCGAAGTGGCAAAAGGTCTGGGAGGATCAAAAGACCTTCCGCGCCTCCGAAGGCGGCTCCAAGCCCAAATACTATTGCCTGGAAATGTTCCCGTACCCCTCCGGCAGGATCCACATGGGGCACGTCCGCAATTACTCCATCGGGGACGTCATCGCCCGCTATAAGAAGATGCGGGGGTTCAACGTCCTGCACCCCATCGGCTGGGACGCCTTCGGCATGCCCGCGGAGAACGCGGCGATCGAGAACAAGACCCATCCCGCGAAGTGGACGGATCAGAATATCTCCTCCATGCAGGTCCAACTCCGGAAGATGGGGTTTTCCTACGATTGGGAACGCGAGATCGCGACCTGCCGGCCCGAATACTACCGCTGGGAACAGCTCGTCTTTCTCAAGATGTATGAAAGAGGGCTGGCCTACAAAAAGCGCTCGTTCGTGAATTGGTGCCCCAAGTGCGAGACGGTGCTCGCCAACGAGCAGGTCGAGCAGGGGAGATGCTGGCGCTGCGACTCGACGGTCGAGCAGCGGCCTCTCGACCAGTGGTTTTTCAAGATCACGGCCTACGCCCAGGAGCTGCTCGACGAAACGAACCACCTCAAGGGCTGGCCCGAGCGCGTGCTCACCATGCAGCGCGAGTGGATCGGGGAGAGCGAGGGGGCGGAGGTCGACTTTCCGATCGAGGGGAAGAAACAAGCGATCAAGATCTTCACGACGCGTCCCGACACCCTTTACGGCACCACGTTCATGTCGCTGGCGGCCGAGCACCCGCTCGCCTTGGAGCTTTCGAGAGGGACTCCCCAGGAGAAGGCCGTCCGGGAATTCGCGGAAAAGACGGCCAAAATGGACAGGGCCAAGCGCCTGACCGACGATTACGAGAAAGAAGGGGTCTTCACCGGCGTCTCTGCGATGAACCCGCTCACGGGGAAGAAACTCCCGGTCTACGCGGCCAATTTCGTCTTGATGGAATACGGCACGGGGGCCGTCATGGCCGTGCCGGCTCACGATCAGCGTGATTTTGAGTTTGCGAAGAACTACGGGATTCCGATCGAGGTTGTGATCGATCCCGTAGGGGCAGTTCATGAACGGCCCCTACAAAAGGCGTTCGAAGATGCTGGTGTTTTGGTGAATTCGCAGCAATTCACCGGCCTGCCCTCGGAGGAGGCAAAGAAGAAGATCGTCGCCTACATCGAAAAGAAAGGAATGGGTCGCAAGACCCTCAACTACAAACTCCGCGACTGGGGCATCAGCCGCCAGCGTTACTGGGGGGCACCGATCCCCATCGTATATTGCGACGCCTGCGGCACCGTGCCGGTGCCGGAGAAGGACCTGCCGGTGAAACTCCCGCTCGACGTCGAGTTCACCGGCAAGGGTGGCTCCCCGCTCGCGAAGATCGCCTCGTTCGTCAACGTGAATTGCCCCAAATGTGCGAAACCCGCTCGCCGCGAGACAGACACGATGGACACCTTCGTCGAGTCCTCCTGGTATTTTCTGCGCTACGGTTCCCCGAGGTTCGACAAGGCTCCGTTCGACCCCAAGGCCGTCGCTTATTGGATGAAGGACGGCGGTGTCGACCAATACATCGGCGGGATCGAGCACGCCGTCCTCCATCTCCTCTACTCGCGATTCTTCACCAAGGTCCTGGTCGACCTGGGCTTCCTCGACGCCGGCGTCCGCGAACCCTTCAAGAACCTGCTGACCCAAGGCATGGTCATCAAGGACGGCGCGAAGATGAGCAAGTCGAAGGGGAACGTCGTCGATCCGAACTACCTGATCGAACGTTACGGGGCGGACACGGCCCGGCTCTTTTCGCTCTTCGCCTCGCCGCCGGAGAAGGATCTCGATTGGAACGACCAGGGCGTCGAAGGCGCCTACCGGTTCCTCAAGCGCGTTTGGACACTTGTCCAAGAATCGATCGACTCCTTCGGGCCGGATGGCGAGGAGGAAAAACGCTGGCGGAACAGAACCGTCAAGAAGGTGACGGAGGACCTGGACCGCTTTCAATTCAACACGGCCATCGCCGCCCTGATGGAATACTACAACGCCTTGCACGATCTCGGGCGAAGTCCCTCGCGGGCCTCTCTCGAGTCCTTCGCGCAACTCCTGAGCCCGTTCGCGCCGCACATGGGCGAGGAGTTGTGGAGACTGCTGGGCCGTCAGGACCTGGTTTCACTGTCGCGATGGCCCGCCTTTGACGAGTCGGCGCTCAAAGTCGAGACAATCCTTTTGGTCGTCCAGGTCAACGGCACGGTCCGCGCCAGGCTCGAGGCGCCCGCGGGGCTTGGCCAAGACGCGGCCCGCGACCTCGCCTTGAAGGACGAGAACGTGAAACGCTTCTTGGAGGGCAAGAGCGTCGCCAAGGTCATTCACGTCCCCAACAAACTCATCAACCTCGTGGTGTCATAAACCATGATTTTCGCACTGGTCGGTGAAGAAGCCCTCCTCCTTCGAAGAGCCCTGGACAAGCTCCTCGCGGAGCGCGTCGATCCGGCCGCCAAAGACTTCAATTTCGACGTCCTGGAAGGCCCCGAGGTCGAGACGCGGAAATTGGCCGATCTGGCCGGGCTTCTGCCGGTGATGGCCGCCCGGCGCGTGATTCTCGTCCGGAACGCTCACGCCCTGAGAAAAGGGGAGATGGAGGGCCTGACGGAGCTCCTGCCGAAGATCCCCGAGACGACCGACGTGATTTTGAGCGCCGACAAGGCCGACATGCGGACGTCGTTTTGGCAGAAGGTGGGAAAGGCCGGCAAACTGCGCGAGTTCAAGCCGCTGGATGCGCGCGAGGCCCCTCAATGGGTCGCGGAGGAGGCGCGGGAGGCGGAATATTCGATCGACTTTCAGGCCTCCCAGTGGCTCGTCCAGGCGGTGGGCAACGACCTCTCGGCCCTTCAGTCGGCCCTCGAAAAGATTTATCTGCTGAAGGGCCAAGACAAGAAGATCGTCCTGGCCGACGTCGAGGCCTGCGTGACGGCAGTTTCGTGGAGGTCGATCTTCGATCTGACCGACGCCGTCGCTGCGCGGAATCTCGAGCGGGCTCTGAGGCTGTTTCGCAAGATGGAGACGTCCGGGGAGTCTCCGATCGCCCTCCTGGCCCTGCTCGCGAGGCACTTCCGGATCTTGAGCAAGGTCAAGGAAGGGGACGCGGGAGGCGTGCCGCCGTTCTTTCTTAGGGAATACCAGAGACAAGCGGCGGTCTTCGACGTCTCCGGCCTCGAACGGAGGCGGGAAAAGATCTTTCAAGCCGACTGGGCGCTCAAGAGCTCGCCGATCGACAATAATCTGCTGTTCGAGCGGTTGTTGATGGAACTCTGCCGGTAGCTAGCCGAGGCGCGCGACCATCGCGGACAGGCGTCCGACGTGGCGCGAGGCGTGGCGGTGATGCACGCGGTTCTTGTTGCCGGCCTTGGTGAGCTTGGAGACGGCGTCCCGGAGGAGGGTCTTGGCGGCGGCGGCGTCCTTCTTGTTCACGGCGTCGATCACCCTCTTCACGGCGGTCCGCATGGCCCCCCGGAATCCGGTGTTGAGCTCTTTCCGCTTCAGGCTCTGCCGGTGCCGCTTGATGGCCGAGAGGTGACGGCCCTTGGGGACCTTCCGTTTGGCTTTTTCGCCCGCCGCTTTTTCTTCCGCCATGACTTAACTCCTTAATATTTCGTGAAAAATGTCGCGAAGACCTAGCATTCGCGCGGAAAGTGTGTCAAGGACTCTCTCCACCCATGACTGAGCGTCGAAGCATCGCCAAGAGGGCGGGGACCGTCGGTTTCTTCACGCTGGTCAGCCGCGTGGCGGGGCTTCTCCGGGACATGGCGATCGCCTACGCCTTCGGCACGCTCGCCTCGGCGGACGCCTTCTTCGTCGCCTTCCGGATTCCGAACCTGCTGCGCCGCCTTTTCGCCGAGGGGGCGCTCACCGTCTCCTTCGTTCCCGTCTTCACGCAATATTTGAAGAAATCCCATGACGAGGCCAAGCGGGTGGTGGACGTGACGTTCACGATCCAGGCCTTGGTGATGGTCGGCGTGGCGCTCGCCGGCATCCTTCTTTCGCCCGTTCTGGTCAAGCTCACGGCCTGGGGGTTCTCCAACGATCCGGAGAAATTCGCGCTCACGGTGAAGCTGACCCGCGTGATGTTTCCCTACATCTTCCTGATCTCGATGGCCGCCTGGGCGATGGGGATCCTCAATTCCTGCAAGCATTTCAGTTCGCCCGCGGCGGCGCCTATTTTCATGAATCTGGGGATCATCCTGGGCGCCTTGGTGCTCACGAAGTATTTCGATCCTCCCGTGTTGGGTCTGGCCGTCGGGGTGATCGGCGGCGGGATTCTGCAGCTTGCGTGTCACTTTCCCTTTCTGGCGGAGTTTCATTTCTGGCCCCGCCTTACGTGGGACCCTTCGCACCCCGCGGTGAAGAAAATCCTGGGGATGATGGTGCCTGCCGCGTACGGGGCCGCCGTCTACCAGTTCAACGTCATCGCCAGTACGTTCCTGGCGTCGTTTCTTCCGACGGGGAGCGTGTCTTATCTCTGGTACGCCGACCGCGTGATGGAGTTCCCTCTGGGTGTCTTCGCGGTATCGCTCGCGACGGTCGTCCTGCCGACCTTTTCGGATCACGCCGCCGCGGACAACCTCGGCGAGTTGAAGAAAACCTTCGGTTTCGCGTTGAGGATGATTTTTTTTATCACGATACCCGCCGCCGGCGGCCTGATGATCCTCTCCGACGACATCATCCGCACGCTCTTCCACCGCGGAAATTTCGGGGACGCCTCCACCGCGGCCACGTCGTGGGCCCTGGTCTGTTTCGCGGCGGGACTGCCCTTCATCTCGGGCGTTCGCGTGACCTCCAATGCCTTTTACTCCCTGCAGGACTCCAAGACTCCCGTGCGCGCCGCGAACCTGTCGGTCATCGTGAATTTCGTTCTCGCCCTGATTCTGATGGGACCTCTGAAGCACCTGGGGCTGGCGCTGGCCATCAGTCTGGCCTCGCTCTTCAACTTCGTCATGCATTTGGTCGATTTTAGGAAAAAGGTCGGGGCCCTCGGTTTGACGAAGATCCTCTTTGGGACGGGGCGCACCGTCGTCGCGACGATCCTGATGGCGGCGGCGGTTTGGGCGATCCGTCGTTACGTGCCTCTTCTCGGCGGAAGTCCGGCGTCGATGCTGGGACGATGGGCGGCGGCCGCCACATTGTCCGTTCACATCGCCATCGGCGTGGCGGCCTACGCGGCGGCGGGCTGGGCCCTTAGGATGGAGGAGTTCCGGGAGCTTATACAGGCGCTTCGGAAAAGGAGGCGGGGGAGGACGCCTCCACCCGCAGATCTGTCCGCGGATGCCGGAATCTAAGGCGCGAGGCGTGGAGGTGTAATCGTAGGGGCGAACCTTGTGTTCGCCCGGCCTGTGGCGACCCGTACACTTCATCGCCGATAATCGGATGCCCCAGGGCCGCCAAGTGTGCGCGGATCTGGTGGCGGCGACCGGACTTGATGGTAACCCGAAGCAGCGTTGATGGGGCGAACACGAGGTTCGCCCCTACGGGCATATAAATGGTCACCGCCTCCTGTGCCTTCATCCTCCTCGCCTCCGCGACGTTCCGGTACACCTTCACCCGCTTGTCGCTCTTGGGATCCGGCCCGATGGGCCAGTTGATCGTTCCGGCCTGTTGAATTTCTCCTTCCACCAACGCCGCATATTCCTTCTCGACCTCGTTCTTGGAGAACGCCCGGCGCAGGGCCTCGTAGGCCTTCTGATTCCTGGCGAAGACGACGAGCCCCGAGGTCTCCCGATCCAGCCGGTGGACGGCGCCCCAATCGGAACCGCCGACGGATTGAATCTCGGGGAAGGATGCGGAGACCTGATGGGCCAATGTAGGGGCATCCCGCGGCGGGACTGCTGCGCTGTGGCGCGCCATGCCCCTACGGGACGACAGCGGCTGCGTCGAAATACCTACCGGTTTCTCCACGATCACGAAATCCGGGTCTTCAAGATGGATCGTGACCGTCATCTATATAACTGTCCGATATGCCGCATCGCCAGGTTGCTCGCGGTGTGAAAGAGGACGGGGGCGATGAGTCCGCCCGTCCGGTCGCGGAGCCAGCCGAAGACGAGCGACGGGAAGAAGATGGCGAAGTGCCACCAGCGGAAGGTGATGATGCTGTGGGAGGCGGCGAAGATCAGGCAGGTCAGGGGGACGGCCCAGGAGACCTCCAGAACTTTGAGCCCCAAAGGGCGGAAGCGTTTGGGAAAACGAGTCGCCAGGGCGCTTTGCAGATAGCCGCGGAAAAAGAACTCCTCCGGAAGGGCGACCAGCAGGACCTGGATGGCGGCTTCGCTCCAGCTCCAGTTGAGGCCGCGCGTGCTGAACTCCAGGCCGAAGATCAACGTCTGGTAAAAATGCGCCGCGAGGAAGAAGAGGGGAAAGATCACGGCGGCCGTGACGGTGAAGAGCCGGACGGACCTCAGGGCGTGCGCGGCGTCCCTCTCGAAAAAGACGATGGGGAGCCGCCTTTTTTGCGTGTGCCAGAAGGCCGGATAGACCAGAAGGACGGCGACCAATGCCGAGAGGGACTCGCGGACGAACGGGACTCCCTTGAGATGAAAGAGGGTCGTGATGGCGGCTAGGACACAGCCGTAAAGGATGAAGACTTCCTGGATCATCAGACCCCGGCGGCCTTTTTGGCCCTTTGCCGGAGGAGCAGGAAGACGGCGAGGGCGACGAGGAAGATGATTCCCCCCGTGATCTGGCCGGTGGAGGTCGTCCCCCCGAACCAGAGGCCCCGGTCGGCGTCGCCCCGGAAGAATTCCAGCAGGGCCCTGGGCAGTGTCCAGCCCATGGTCAAGACGGCGATCGTCTCGCCATCGATATGTCCCCTCTTGGAGACGGCCTTTCCGTTCACGACGTCGTGGGAAAAGCCGAAGTACCATTTGACCAGGAAGAAGAGCAGGGTCGCGTGGATCATCGAATAGACCTGAGAGGGGTGGAGGGGCGTGTTCGGAAAATAATAGTAGGCGGTCGCGGCCGGGTTGGTGAATGTGATCGCCCAAGGAAGGTCCGTGGGCTTGCCGTAGCAGCAGCCCGTCAGAAGGCACGCGACGCGGACGAAGAACTTGATGATCGGCGCGCCTGTCGCGAAGTAGTCCATGTAGACCATGATGGGCAGCTTCCGGATCTTGAAATAGGTGGGGAGCGCGATGACGAGCGCGAGAAATCCCCCCCAGGACACGAAGCCGCCGCGCCAAAACTCGAAGACGCGCATCGGCTTCTCCCAATAATAGTCCGGCGCCTCGACCAGGATGTGGAAGATCCGCGCCCCGAGGACCCCCGCCAGCATTCCGATGATGCCGATGTCGAGCATGGCCTCGGGCTGGATGCCGTTCTTCTTGGACCGGAAGTAGAGGTAGAAAGTGCAGGCCAGCGTCGCGACCATGATGAAGAAGAAGAAGGACGGGACTTTGACGCTTCCGACGGTGAAGAGGAACGGACGCATGGTTAGTTTCCTTCCTTGGGTGGTTTCAGCATCAGAATCATGAGCCAGGCGACGGCGATTGAGATAGCCATGTCGGCCACGTTGAAGGCCGGCCATTCGAGGCGGAACCGGAGCACCCATCCGGCCACCCTGAAGTTCGCGATCCGGTCATACCAGTGAAATGAAAGAAAATCTACGACCTCTCCCAGGGTCAGGCGGTCCCAGATGTTGCCCAGGGCGCCTCCCAAGATCAGGGCCAGACACACGGCGACGGATCTCCGGCCGTCCTTCATGCGGAAAAAATAGGCCGTGATAAGCCCGAGGGCCAGGAAGGAGACGATGAAAAAGAACGGAAGACGCACCGACTCGGGCAGGCCCGCCATGAAACCGAAGGCCGCACCGCGGTTCCGGACGTGGACGATGTCGAAAAGGCCCGTCAAGACGTGATGAATGTCGCCGAGGGCGAGGTTTTGCCGGATGAGCCACTTCGACGCCTGATCGAGGAGGAAGACGAGGGGCGTGATGACCGCGAGGGTCTTGGCCTTCTCTTTGTTTGAGATCGTCATAGGACGTCCCGGCACCTCTCGCAGACGGCCGGGTGATCCGGAAACTCGCCGACGCGCGGGCTGAATCGCCAGCAGCGCTCGCACTTCGTTCCGTCCGCCGGTTGGACCTCGATGAAAAGGGTCGGAAAACGCTCGCTCCGGTCGGCCGTGGGGGAAAGGGCCGTGCCCCAGGCGACCTGGGAGACCTGCAGCAGATCGGGAAGCTCCGCTCCGAAGCTCTTAAAGAGGCGTTCCGGCTCGTCGGTCGCCGTGAGGACGACCTTGGCCTGAAGCGAGGTGCCGATCCTCTTGGCCTGCCGCGCCTTCTCCAGGACCTTGAGGACCTCGTCCCGCGCGGCTTGAAAGTCGTCCCAACGGGCCCCCAGCGATTCGTCGACCCACCGTTCGTCGGCGACCGGAAAGTCCGTCAAGTGAACCGACTCCGCCTTGCCCGAAAACGAGGGCAGGTGCTGCCAAATTTCCTCCGCCGTGAACGAGAGGATCGGCGCGATGATCTGGGCGAGCGTCGAGGCGATCTCAAAAAGGACGCGCTGGGCCCCCCGCCGCGCCGGATCCTTTTTGGCGAAGGTGTAGAGACGGTCCTTGAGGATGTCCAAATAGAAGGCCGACAATTCGACCGTGCAGTAGCGGTTCAACTCATGGAAGATGATGTGGAAGTTGTAGCCCTCGTAGGCGTCGCCGGCCTTCTGAACGAGCTTCTGCAGCCGATGGAGGGCCCACCGGTCGATTTCGTGAAAGGTCACGTCTTGGAGTGGCGTCGCCGGGTCGAAATCGAAAAGATTCCCCAAGAGGTACCGGCCCGTGTTCCGGATCTTGCGGTAGGCCTCCGTCAGCCGCGTGAGGATCTCGTTCGAGACGCGGATGTCGTTCCGGTAGTCCTCCGCCGCGACCCAGAGCCGGAGGATCTCCGCGCCGCTCTCTTTCAAGACCTTGTCGGGAGGGACGTAGTTGCCGGCGGACTTGGAATATTTCTTGCCGTTGCTGTCGACGACGAAGCCGTGGGTCAACACCGTTTCGTAGGGCGCCTTCCCCCGCGTGCCGATGGAGGCCAGGAGCGACGAATGAAACCACCCGCGATGCTGGTCGCTCCCCTCCAGGTAGAGGTCGGCCGGGAACTTAAGTTCCTTGCGCGCCTCCAACACGGCCGCGAAACTGACGCCGGAATCGAACCAGACGTCCAGGATGTGCTGTTCCCTCCGCCATTTTTCCGCCTTGCAACGGGGGCAGGGCCGCCCCGCGGGAAGCAGCTTTTCGTTCTGAGAGTCGTCGAACCAGATGTCGGAGCCTTCGGTCTCGAACCGGTCGGCGACCTTCTCGATGACGCCGGCGTCCAGGAGAAGCTCCGAGCACTCGCCGCAGCGGTAAGAGACGATCGGAACGCCCCAACTGCGTTGACGCGAGAGGCACCAGTCGCCGCGCCGCTCGATCATGCCGTAGATGCGCTCCCGCCCCCAGGACGGGATCCATTGGGTCCGCCGGATGGCGTCCAGGGCCTTGGCGCGCAGGTTGTTTTTTTCGAGAGAGAGAAAGTATTGCTCCGTCGCCCGGAAAATCAGGGGATTCTTGCAGCGCCAACAATGCGGGTACGAATGCCGGATCTTCTCCTCCGAGACGAGGGCGCCCCGGTCTTTGAGTCTTTGGATGACCAGGGGGTTCGCTTCGAAGACCTTTTGTCCCGTCCATTCCGGGACCCCGGCCTCCTCGGTCAGCCGGCCCGCGTGGTCGACGGGGCTCAAAATGGGGAGTCCGTACTTGAGCCCCACCTGGTAGTCGTCCTCGCCGTGTCCGGGCGCGATGTGGACGCAGCCGGTGCCGGTGTCGAGGCTGACGTGGTCCGAGACGACGATCTTCGATTCCCGGGACAAGAAGGGATGCCGGCAGGCCTTGTTCTCCAACTTCTTGCCCGAAAAGCGGACGACCGCGTCGGGTTCTTCTTCAAGGCCCAGGGACTTGGCGAAGGCCGCCAGGAGCTGCTTGGCGACGATGAAGTATTCGTCTTTGTACGGGAAGACGATGTAGTCGTAATTCGCGTGCAGGGCGACGCCGAGGTTCGCCGGCAGCGTCCAGGGCGTCGTCGTCCAGATGACGATCGAGACTCTCTTGCCGGCGAGTTGAGGGGACAGTTCCTCCGCCGTTTTCGGGTCGATCGCGAAACGCACGTAGATGGACGGAGAGTCCTTTTCCTCGTACTCCGTCTCGGCGTCGGCCAGTGCCGTGCGGCAGCTCGCGCACCAGAGGACGGGCCGCAGGGCGTTGTAGACGTTGCCCCCGCGCACGAACCGCCCGAACTCGCGGGCGATCGCCGCCTCGTACGGGTAGTTCATCGTGAGATAGGGATTCTCCCAGTCGCCCAGGACCCCCAGGCGCTTGAACTCCTCCCTCTGGATGTCGACGAATTTCTTCGCGTACTCCCGGCAGGCCTTGCGGATTTCGAGCTTGCCCATGCCCTTCTTCTTGGCGCCCAGGTCCTTGTCGACCTGATGCTCGATGGGCAACCCGTGGCAGTCCCAGCCGGGCACGTAGGGGCTGTCGAATCCCTTGAGGCTCTTGTAGCGGACGATGATGTCCTTGAGCGTCTTGTTGAGGATGTGGCCGAAGTGGATGTTGCCGTTGGCGTACGGCGGGCCGTCGTGCAGGACGAACTTGGGCCCGCCGGCGTTCTTCCTGCGGATCGCGCCGTAGAGACCGATCTCCCGCCATCTCTTCAAGGTCTCCGGTTCTTTTTTGGCCAGTTCCGCCTTCATGGGGAAGGCGGTTTGCGGGAGGTTGAGAGTAGCGCGGTAGTCGTTATTTTTCTTCAACTCCGACATTGGTCATCGAAAAATCGTCCGTGCGCAAAAGATCGGTGATCTTCTTCAGGACTTTTTTCTCCTCGCGATTGGACGTCTTGAGCCGCCCCGTGATGAGCGAACGGACCGGCGCCGAGACCGCCACCTGAGTTTTGCCCCCCACGCTCTCCGTCACCTCGAGCTTGAGCCGGTAGTACGCACCCACGGTCCCATAATCTTTGCGGTCGAAGAGGTCAACATAATGGGACGTCGCCTTGGTGCTGTTCCAGTTGGTGAGGATCGTCCCGGTCTTGTCGTCCTCGTTCTCGATCTTGTAACCCAGCCGGATCAGCGCCTCTTTGCCCACCTTGTAGGCCACTTCGGTGGACGTGCCGAAGAGCTTGGTGACCGGGTCCATATCCTTGTCGCGCCCGTGGACCAGCACCTTGGTGCAGGAGGCCGTGACGGCGAGGGAGACAAGCGCGATCAACAGCAGGGCGATTT
This sequence comes from bacterium, assembly GCA_035454885.1. NCBI lineage: Bacteria > bacterium. The sequence goes on along the minus strand of DATIGE010000040.1, from coordinate 726 downwards.
TTTTCATATCAGAGTCCTCCGGCTTCTCTTGTGGAGAGAATAATAGATGAATCCCGCCAGAATCACCAGCCCGATGCTGATGAATTGGGACGTGGACAACCACCCGGGAATCAGGAATCCGCGCACGGAATCCCCCCGGAGCGTCTCCAAAAACGAGCGGCTGACGCTGTAAAAAACCAAATAGAGGAGAAAGATCTGGCCGTCGAAACTTTTCCGGCGGCGGAAGAAAACGAGTAGGAGAAAGATCAGGAACTCGGAGCCGGACTCCAAGAGTTGGCTCGAAATGATCGGCACGCCCGCCGGGGCGAGCGAATAAGGGTTTGACGGGAAAACGACCGACCACCAGGAATGCGGGTCCGCAGGGCGCCCGTAACAGCAGCCGGCGGCGAAGCAGCCCAGGCGCCCGATGGCATGTCCGAGGGCCAGCCCCGGCATGAAGACGTCGGCGACCTTCAAGAAGCTCTGGCGGTGCTTCCGGATGTAATAGAGGCTCGTGGTGGCCGCCCCGATAAATCCGCCGTAAAACACGAGACCGCCTTCCCAGATCTTGATCACGTCCAGCGGGTGTTCGACGTACCGCTGCCAGTCGATGGCGATGTAAAGGATGCGGGAACCGACCAAGGCCGCGACGATGATGTAGAAGGAGAGGTCGAGGACGAAGTCCGTCTTGATCCGGACGAATTTCGCCTCTCGGGTCGACCACCAAATGCCCGCCACGAACCCCAA